>CAZFVT010000103.1:0-9569 GCA_964522355.1 uncultured Woeseiaceae bacterium
GATAAAGCACGCGGCGCATTTCCCCATGTACTCCAACCCGCCGGCACTCTGGTCCGCGATGGCGGACTTCATCTCAACAAGTGAGGCCGCCTGATGAACGCCAGCGACTTTGCAGCCTTCCCGACCGGAAACCTGTGCAATGCCAGCCCCGAGGTCATGGTCCTGCCCTCTGCCATCCGGCCGCTCATCGCCGGGAGACGGGTTGCCGGCCGCGCGATTACCGCGCGCATCCAGCCCGGCCAGAACGCCGCCATTCACGAAGCGGTTCACAACGCCATGCCGGGCGACCTGCTGATAGTAGACGGTGGCGGCTCAGACCGCTTCGGCCCGTTCGGCGACCTGCTGGCTGAATGCTGCAAGATGCGCGGGATTGTCGCGGCCGTGTTCAACTGCACAACCCGCGACAGTACCGATATAGCCCGGCTCGACTTCCAGATCTTCAGCCGCGGCTTTCACCCTGAGGCGACGGCAAAGACGGAGCCCGGCGAGACCGGCGTTAGCGTGACGATCGGCCGCGCGCAGGTGGCACCTGGGGACATCGTGGTTGGAGACGATGACGGTGTGGTCGTCATCCCTGCCGGTATCGCTTCGGAGGTACTCGAGCGAGTCGCCGACGTCGCGCGGCGTGAAGAGCAGATTCGCGCGCGCATCGTCGCCGGCGAAACCACCTTCGACATTTTTGAACTGGGCCAGAGGCCCTAACCGCCAGAGTAGCCGCCGGAGAAACCGCGATGACCCGTCCCGACCATTTTTTCAACTTCGACGACACGAGCGCCGGTGTCGCACGCAACCTGGCGCCGGGCATCGATACCCGGATTTTCATCGGCGAGCAGGCCATGTTCTCGGTAGTGAGCTTCGAGCCGGACAGCATAGGACCGGTGCACAGTCATCCTGAGGAGCAGTGGGGCGTGCTGCTTGAGGGCGACGGCATACGAATCCAGGACGGCGAGGAGATTCCGGTCGCTTCAGGCGCATTCTGGTTGACGCCGGGCAACGTCGAGCATGGCTTCATCGCCGGCCCGAACGGCGCGAAGGTGCTCGATGTCTTTGCGCCGCCCCGGGAAGCCTACCGGAAGCAGGGCGCCGGAATCAGCTAGCTTCTGCGGGTGGAAACGCGCCGGCCTTCGGCAGCATCGCGGGCACATCGCGGCCCAATTCGGTCTCGAGCCATTCACTGGCCTCGATAACTTTCGCGAGATCAACGCCCGTTTCGATCCCGGAACGTGAAAGCATGTAGACAAGATCGTCCGTTGGAATATTGCCGGTTGCTGCCGGCGCGAACGGGCAGCCGCCGATGCCGCCAATACTGGCATCCAGCCAGGTGACGCCCGCATCAATCGCCGCCTGCGCATTCGCAAGCCCCGTGTTGCGGGTATTATGAAGATGCATGCGCAGCGGCAGCGCATCGCCGATCGCGTCGCGCACCGCGCCGACCAGGTCGGTGACCTGCGCGGGAACGGCCACCCCAATGCTGTCCGCAATGCCGAGCTCTGCCGGGCCGGTTTCGACCACCTGCTTCGCGAGGTCGACAACCCGACTGACGGGGATCTCGCCTTCGTAAGGACAGCCGAAGGCCGAAGAGATCATCACGTTGGCGCGCTTGCCGTTCTCCGCCGCGCGTGCCCCGATTTTCAGCCAGGCCGCGACAGAATCGGCCGTGGGCACGCCCTGGTTTTTCTGGTTATAGGTGTCGCTGGCGACAACGACCATGCCAATCTCATGCACGGCGGTATCAAGCGCCCGGTCGAGGCCCCGTTCGTTCATGAGAAGACCAATGTAGGAGACGTCGTCTCGCTGTGGCAGCATTGCAATCAACGCCTCGGCGTCTGCCATCTGCGGGACACGCTTGGGATGTACGAAGCTCGCCACCTCCAGGCGCCGGATGCCGGCATCAATGGCGCGCTCGATGAAGTCCCGCTTGCTTGTCGTCGAGAGAATCTCCGGCTCGCTCTGCAGCCCGTCTCGGGGCCCCACCTCAATAATGCTGACCTGCCGTGTGTTCACAGTCGCTCCAGGTAAGTGAGGGTCTCAGCCTCGTCGACGACGTCGCCATACTTCGCGTTCATATCAAACAGGTTCGCCTCGTGCGGCGCCTCATGACGATCGCCACAGGCGTCTGCAACAATAATCGGTATGAATCCGTAGGACACCGCATCCACGCAGGTGGCGCGGATGCAGCCGCTGGTTGTGACACCCGTAATGATCAGGGTATCAACGCCCTTCGTTTTCAGGTCATCGGCCAGCGAAGTGCCAAAGAAAGCGCTCGGGTACTGCTTGGAGACGATTTGTTCGTCGTCCGCGGGGGCCAGGCCCTCAGGCCATGCGCCCATCGGATTACCGGCCACGAAGTTCGCGAGCGCCGGCACCTTGCGAAAGAACACGCCGCCATCCGCGCCCCCCTCCTGATAGACGACGTTGGTGTAGATCACGGGAATCGATGCGGCGCGCGCCGCATCGCGAATTCTTAAGGCAGATGCCAGGGCATCCTCGACGCCCGCGTAGAACGGGCAGGTCTCTTCGAAGTACGCCTGAACGAAGTCAACGAGGATCAGGGCCGGCGCTTCGCCGAAGCCGAGCCGGTTGTCGTAGGCACGGCGATAATTGTCTTCGAGATCCTGCGGCATGGACTGCTCGCCTAGTGCTCTTCAGGGGACGCATCGGTCCGGCCCGCATCCTCCAGCTGCTCGTCGTAGTCGCGGTATTTGCCGAGGAGCAGGAGCGGCAAAGCGCCGGCGACGAAGCAGGCACCGGATATCAGCAGGATTGTCGTGTAGTTGCCGTTGGCCTCGAAGAATGCCCCGTAGACGGCCGGACCGAAGCCGGCACCGACCGCAAAAAACGCGTACAGCGCGCCGTAAATCGCCGCGTAGTGCAGCAGACCGAAGTAGCGTGAAACGAGGTAGGCCATCAGGTCGTACTCAACGCCCGCAGCAACGCCGAGAATGAAGATGGCCGTCGCCGCGTAAGCAAAGCCGATGTCCGATTGCGCGAGCATCACCATGGCGATCGCCGGGAGACTCAGGATGGTGGCCGCGACGGCCGGTGCCCAGAAGTGATCAAGCATGAACCCGCCAACGACACGGCCAACGATCACCGCGATGCCGATGATGCTGGCGAGACCGACGGCATCCTCCGGCGAAAAACCCTTGTTGCCAAGCATGGTCTCGAGATTGGGAATGGGCCCGCCGACCGCAAAGGAAATCGGCACGAACGCGTAGGCCAGCAGCCAGAACCGCCAGTCCTTGAAGGCCTGGAACAGGGACAGACCGCCGTGCCTGACCTTCTGGCGATCCGTTTGCGTTTCCATCTGCGCCACCTTGTCGGCGACCTTGGGATCCGAGGTATCGCGAAACAAAGCGAAGGCGATGGGGAACGCGATCAGGAGCGGCAGAGCACCGACGCCGACGTAGGCCATGCGCCAGCCAACCTCGCCGATCAGCCAGAACGAATACTGCTTGGCGAAAACGCCAAACAGGCCGGTACCGATCAGAGAGATACCGAGCGCGAGCCCGCGCTTCTTAACAAACCAGCTGTTGACGGCTCGAGTCCAGGTGATCGGCAGAGTGCCTGCACCGGCAAACGCCAGCACGCTCCAGATGCCGAGCCACATGGCGACGGACCCGTTCATGAGCGAAAACGACATCATCGTCAGGGAGAACAGGACGATAGAAGTCAGCGCCACGCGACGCGGACCGTAGCGGTCCGTCAGGTGACCGACGAACGGGCTCGCGAAGACAGCGGCGATCGTGAAGAACGCCAGCGCCAGCATGATCTGGTCGATGCCCCAGCCGAATTCCTGGGCCAGCGGTCCGGCGAATACGCCGATCGTGTAAAACGGCAGCGGCGACATACCGAGGCCGATGCCGATGGCAGACGCGACAACAACGGGCCAACCAAAGCGAAACTCGGCGTAGGTTGCGGCCATGGGTTCGGTCTGGGTTACCGCGCCTAGAAGTAGGGTTTGGCCACGCCGAACCAGGCGACGGTCGCGATGACGATCCAGTAGATGTAGGCCAGCCCGCGACCGAAGGCCAGCTCTCGGTCGAGGCGCGCTTCAGCCTCCGGGTTCGGGCCCTCGGCAATCAGCCGGAACAGCATGACCCAGTGGCGCATGATGAATCGCAGCATGAGGCCAATGATCAGGGCGACGCCGTAGAGCGTGACTTTCGCCGCGTACCACGGCTGCGTCAGCGGCATGTCATTAATGAGTGAGTAGATGCCGAAGCCCAGCAGTGACGGAATGACGACGTAGCGAAAAGACTCATCAATCTTGGTCAGCTTGACGCCCTTCTCCGTACCCCTGAAGCGAAACGCCGAGAACGTGATCGACAGCCAGAAGGCGACGAAGATCCACATACCGATGATCCACGGACCGTCGAGCGGCTGCGCCTTGAGGATCGCACCCATGTGGAGGCCCAACGGCAGCAGCAGGATGATGCCGGTGCGCGGCAGGATGTCGATGCGATAGGCCGTTTCCATGTGCCGGCGCCGCTCTTCGAGCGACAGGCTCGTATCGGTAATGGGCCGCGAGGCATTGAAGACGCCCCATTCACCGCCCAGCCAGTAAGCCATGGCGATAATGTGCGCCCATTTGAGAAAGATGTAGGTCGTCATGTTTTCTTATTTCCCCTGGAGATAGTCGCCGGCGGGCGTTCTTGTTCAGACTTCAGGACGCCTTGCCCTGCAATTCCCTTGCTGACTCCCAGATCACACCGCCCATCCACTGGCCGGCCGCTGGAGTCGCCGAGAGTACTCGAATCTCTTGGTACATGCCGCATTGCATATAGGGATCACCGTTCAGGAAATCCCTGGCAGCGGCTTCAGTTTCTGCCCGGACCAGGAAGAAGCTGCCGATCAGCTTGTCGCCCCCTGGCTCCCGCAGCGGACCGCAGGCGAGGTAGCTGTCCAGGTGCTTCTCGATATAGGTGAGATGCCCGGCAAGCTCCTTTTCCCTTGAATCCGCGCCATCGGCGCCGTCAAACGCCAGGACCAGAAACGTCTCGCCGGGGATGCGCTCGACCGTTGGTGCAAACTCCGCCAAATCGCTGCCCGCTGCCATTCCAGACACAAGATGGCATAATGTTATATCAAAATATCCTTTGCTGCAGCACGCTGGTGTTGCGGACCCGGCACAGGACCCTCGAGGAGAGCCGACGGCAATGACTGGTAAGGCCCGAATTCGCAGAAGTTTCAGCGATGGCAAGTTTGGCCAGCTGCACTGCCGCGGCGTTTTTCCGGCGGCCGCGGAGAAACCGCCGATCGTCTGCCTGCACATGAGCCCGAAGTCCGGCCGGTCCTTCCAGGAAATCCTGCCGTGCCTCGCCGACAACCGGATCGCCATCGCGCCGGACTATCCCGGCCACGGCGAGTCCGACCTTCCGCCGGCGGAGCCTGAGGTGACTCTCGAGGACTTCACCGAAACAACTTTGCAGGTCATTGACGAGCTGTTGGGCGACTCGCCGGTGCACCTGGTGGGTCATCACACCGGCTCCATGGTCGCCGTCGAAGCGGCACGCCAGCGACCCGAGCAAGTGCTGAGCCTGGTCACCATAGCTGCGCCGCTTTTCACCGAGGAAGAGCTGAAGGGCATGCAGGACTACTTCGAACCCATTCCGATCGATGAGGACGGCAACCGCTTCAGGATCATGTGGGAGCGGATCATGCATCATCGCGGTCCCGGCATGACCCTGCAGATGGCCGCCGATTCCATGGCGGAGAACCTTCGCGCCGGTGATGCTTATGAATGGGGTCATCGGGCCGCGTTCGCCTACGCCCGGGACTTCGTCGAGAACATCAGTGCCATTGACCAGCCGGTTTTCGTCATGAACCCGAAGGACGATACGTTCGAACAAACCCAGCGCATTGATCCGCGGCTGAACAACGGCCACCGGGTGGACTATCCCGACTGGGGCCACGGGTTCCTGAGCGCCTATCCGGATGACGCGGCACGCGAGATATTGGCATTCATCAACAAGGTCGAAAACGATGCGTGATCGAATCTCAGTGCGAAACCCGCGCAGCGGCGAGCTCGACTACGAGATCGACGTGACGACCGGCGACGTAATCGACCGGGTCGCCAACGAGCTGCGGGAGGCTCAGACCGACTGGCGCCGCCTTGGCATGGCGGGCCGCATCGAGGTCCTGCAGGCCTTTAAGGCATCGCTCGAGACCCACCGGGAAGACATCGTCGCCGCGCTCGCCACCGACACCGGTCGACACGCGCTCGCCCGCCAGGAGCTTGACGGCCTCATGCGCAGCATCGATCGCTGGTGCAACGACGGACCCGGCTTTGTCAGCGAATCGGAACGCCCGTCCGCAGTCTTGCCGCACATCGCCATCCAGCAGCGACATGACCCCTACCCTCTCGTCGGCATCATCAGCCCGTGGAATTTTCCGCTGCTGCTGTCGTTTATCGATGCCACACCAGCGCTGCTCGCCGGCTGCGCCGTGATCATCAAACCCAGTGAGGTAACGCCGCGGTTTGCACGACCGGTTGCCGCCACGATTGCTGACGTGCCGGAACTCAATGCCGTGCTGCGCTTCATCGAAGGCGACGGAGGAACGGGTGCTGAGCTCGTCAGCCGGGTCGATGCCGTGGCCTTTACCGGCAGCGTCGCCACGGGCCGGAAAGTAGCCGCAGCGGCGGCCGGAGCCTTTATTCCCGCCTTCCTCGAACTGGGCGGCAAGGACCCGGTCGTTGTCCTCGAGGGGGCTGACCTCGACCGGGCCAGCACCGCGATTCTGCGCGCATCCGTCGCGGCCACCGGGCAGGCCTGCCAGTCGCTGGAACGCATCTACGTGCATCGCAGCCAGCACGACGACTTTGTGTCACTGCTTGCCGAGAAGGCCGCTGCGACACCGTTAAGCCATCCGGACCCACATGAAGGTATCGTCGGCCCGCTGATCTTCGCCCGACAGGCTGAGATCATCGAGTCACACCTCGCGGATGCCAAGACGAAGGGCGCGAAAGTACATGCTGGCGGCGCTGTCGAGCAGCTGGACGGCGGCTACTGGGTCCGGCCTACAGTCCTGTCGGACGTCACTCACGACATGAACATCATGCGCGAGGAAACGTTTGGCCCGATCATGCCGGTCATGGCCTTCGACTCGGAGGACGAGGCCGTTGCGCTGGCGAACGACAGTGAATACGGCCTGTCGGCCGCCGTGCTTGGCCCGGATGAAGCATCGGCGCTGAAGGTCGCCGAACGCATTAACGCCGGCGGCATCAGCGTCAACGATGCCGGCCTGACGACGATGATTTTTGAAGAACAGAAAAGCGCCTACCGGCATTCCGGCATGGGTCCGTCGCGGGTCGGCGCCAGCGGGCTGACGCGGTTCTACCGCAACAAGGCGCTGTTTTTGAATCGCGGCGACGTCGTACCCATCGACGTCATGGCGGAGTAAGCCTGCCAGGGGCGGGCCGCAACCAATAACAGAGAAGGAGCAGCAAACCATGAAGACTGCATTGACGGCGCCATTCGCGCTGTTGGCCACCCTGCTCGGCGGCACGGCCGTTGCCGAGAACCTGACCCTGACCGGAGAAGACGCGTTTCTCGCGACGCAAAAAACCATCTGCGGCACGACCGAAGCCGGCCAGACCCGCTACGGCGTTTTCGAAGGGCGCACCTACAGCCGGGTACCCGGGGAGAAAGACCGCCACCTGTTCAACGTGCTGGGGATAAACGTTCGGCACTGCATGACAATGGAAGACGATACCCGCGGTCGCGGCTTTCAGAGCTTCGGCCGCGAGATCATGGTCTATATGGACCCTGAGACCAACGAGATCGTCGACACCTGGATGAACCCCTGGTCCGGCGAGGAAGTTGAGGTCATGCACGTCGCCAACGACCCGGTAAACCTGCGGGCGCCGATGTACGAACGCGATGCGAACGGTGAGTACACGCGGGAAATGAACCTGCGTCACTACGGCGACGTCATCGCACGCTCATCGGAGATCCCGCTGTTCTATACGAACCCCCTGGGCGGTGAATATCAGCCTTACATCGGCGGTACCTACCACGCCATGGAGATCTTCAACAGCTTCTACAACGCCGAAAAACTGCTCGACAACGACACCGCCTC
The DNA here is from genome assembly GCA_964522355.1 of uncultured Woeseiaceae bacterium. Lineage (GTDB taxonomy): Bacteria > Pseudomonadota > Gammaproteobacteria > Steroidobacterales > Woeseiaceae > JBFGFX01. Next base: position 8,083 of record CAZFVT010000103.1, read on the forward strand.
GATCGGCCAGTCGCATCTCGGCTGGTCGCGGGTCGCTAAGTGGCTGCCCTGGTTCAAGATGGGTGATCGCGCCGGCGTCATGGTTTTCAACGCCAGCGGCTTCAGCACCTTTGACAAGGACAAGGTACCGGCGCGGCTGGTCGAGATACTCGACGAACGTTATCCGCTTTACTGGGAGCCGCCGGAGCTGGGCGACAGCCGCCCGAACGAGACGTCCTGGACGGTGTTCAAGAAGCGGGTTGACGCCGAAGGCGAGTAATCCGGCTCAGGGCAGTTTCAGCAACAACTGCACTGCCGGCCGGCTCCGGCCGGCAGTGCCGCGGGCATTGCGAGCCCGACGGCTCATCGGGCATAATGACCCATTAATATAACAATATGTCCTATTTCCGGACTTGGGGGCCCAGCCGTGAATACCTTGACGAGACTCCTTGGCGTAGCGCTCGCTACCAGCCTTTTGCCCAATCTTGCCGCCGCAGACCTGGATCCACAGGATCCCAAAGACGCCCTGAAGATCAATCGCAAGGTGCAGTGTTCGGCGACTGATGGCGAGGCCACAACCTACTGGTGGCACGGCAACGCCTATTCCCGGCGCATGGGCGAGCGTGACAAGCTGCTGTTCAAGGTCGAAGGTATGAACGTTCGCGCCTGCGTCTCGGTCAGCGACCCGGAAAAAGGTGACGGCTTCAAACTGGTGTCCCGCGAGCTGCTGCTCTACAAGGACCCGGCGACCGGCGAAGTGCTATCCACCTGGGAGAATCCATGGACCGGCGAGACGGTCGACGTCCTGCACGTGGCCAACGACCCGGTGAACTTCACCATGTACGAGATCGGCCGCAATGGCCAGCCGATCAGCTGGGACGCGTCAATCCAGGGCGATCGCTGGTGGCAGACCAACACGATTCCGCTGTTCTATCCCAACCCGCTGGCGGGTGGCTATCAAAAAGAGATCGGCGGCACCTACCATGCGACCGAAATGTTCAACTTCATGGGCGACGTCGAGACCGCGCTTGACGAAGACAGCGCGCTGGCAAACGTGCAGGTCGGCTGGGCGCGCATGTCGGACTGGCTGCCCTGGATGATGATGGGTGGTCGCGACGGCATCATCTATATGCATACCGCCGGGCGGAAACTCGAGTCCTGGGATGAAATGTCTGAAGTCATGAAGCAGGAAATCGCCGAGCACTATCCGGATTACACGCAGCCGCCGCCGCTGGATGATGAACGGCGCAACGAGACGAGCTGGCTCTACTACAAGAAGGTCCAGGACGGCGATCGGGTCGCCCCTCAGCGACAGTAAGCCATGGGCAACATCGTCAAGCGTACGACCCTGATCGTTCGCGACATGGAGGCGTCCCGCCGCTGGTACGAATACGTGCTCGGCATGAAGGTGTGGATGGATACCGACTTCACGCTGTCAGGCACCGGTCTTGCCGCCGGCAAGGCCGGTGACGTAAAAGCACACTGGCGGCCAATCGAGGACATTATCG
>CAZFVT010000104.1:0-9530 GCA_964522355.1 uncultured Woeseiaceae bacterium
TCAACGTGCTCGCGGTGTATCCGAAGTTTCGCGGCCGGGGCTTCGGCCAATCACTGCTCGAGGTTGCCGCCGTGCAGGCCAGGCGCCTGAACTGTCGCGGGCTGAGCCTCATCGTCTCGAACAGCAATGCAGGCGCCGCACGGCTTTATCAGCGAATGGGCTATTCGGAAGTCGCCCGGCGTCCGGTGGTCAGTGAGGACTGGCAGACCGATGCAACGGAATGGGTGCTGATGACCTGCCCGCTTGCGGACCCCTGAATCTGCCGAAGACGTATTCGTCGCCGTGCCAAACAGGTACCTTTATGTCGAACCGTTACCAACCGGAGCTCGAATGAACCGCACATCGCTCAGCGTCGCCGCGCTTATCATTCTCACCGGCTGCGGCCCGGCCGAGGCGCCAACCGCACCCTCAACCAGCGAGGCCAGCGAGGCCGGCTGGGTCGTCGACTTCTTCGACGACTTCGACCGCTTCGAGCCGGAGAACTGGCAGGACCAGATTCTCTGGGTCAACAACGAAGACCAGTGCTATGTGCGCGATGGTGCGCATGGCACACGCGAGATCAGCGAGGGCACGCTCAAGCTTCGCGTCGTCGACCTTGGCGAACCCGTTGCCTGCGACAACCTGAGCAAGCACGGCGAGCAGCACCCCGATACGCCCTACGTCGCTGGACGGCTGGCCTCGAAGAACCGGCAGGAGTTCGTACAGGGCCGCTGGACCGCGCGACTCCGGGTTCCGGATAGCGGCCAGGACGGCATGTTTCCGGCATGGTGGCTATTGGGTGCGCAGAATAACGAGCCACCGGTCGAAGAAAGCGATGAAACCGTCTGCTGGCCCCTGACCGGCTCGGGCGAGATCGACATCTTCGAGCATCACAGTGACACCGGCGTGAGCTCTTTTATCGCGAGGATCATCGACTCAGAGGGCGAGTGCGACCGCGGTGACTGGGAGACCTACGAGAGCCGCCACTTCGACTACGACATCGGCGAGTTTCACGACTACTCGGTGGAGTGGCAGGGCGAGAGTCTGATCTTCCGCATCGACGGCGATGAGATTTATCGCATCGAAGACCAGGGCGCAGACTTCCCGGAGCCGCTGTTTGCGATCCTGAACTTTGCCAAGATCAATGACGCGCCAATGACCAGCACCTGGGAGATGGAAGTGGACTGGGTGCGCCACGAAAGCTGGCGCGAGGCAGAGTAATCAGGCGTTGCGGTCGCCCGCCGGCTCGCCGTGCTCGTGGTAGTGGTGCACGTCCTGCTGCGGAAACGGGATCGTGATGCCCTGATGATCAAAGGCCTGTTTGACCAGCTTGGTCAGGTCCCAATAGGTTTCCCAGTAGTCCTCGGTGCGCACCCAGGGGCGCACAATCAGATTCACGGATGAATCGCCCAGGGTGCCGACCTTGATGACCGGTTTCGGGTCCTCGAGAATCGTTTCGTAACCGTCCAAAACCTCTCGGATGATGGCTTCCGCCTTGTCGATATCGTCGCCGTAAGAGATGCCGAACTCGAGATCGACCCGCCGGGTTTCCTGGTCTGTGTAATTGGTAATGACGGACTGCCAGACCATGTTGTTCGGCACCACCAGCTTCTGATTGTCGAAGGTCAGGAAGGACGTGTTCACGAGGCTCATCGTGTTGATCTGACCCTTGACGCCGGCCACCTCGACAAAGTCACCGACGTCAAAAGGCCGATAGACAAGAATCATTAACCCCGAGACGAAGTTGGACAGCGAATCCTGAAGCGCAAAGCCGATGATGAACCCGGCGATACCGAGGCCGGCGAGCAACGGACCCAGAGAGATACCGATCTGCGACAGCGCAACCAGCACACCGATAACCAGGATGACGTTTCGCACCATTGAGAGAATCATCTTCTGCAGCAGGTGCGACAGGTTTACGCGATTGGTGCTCAGCGCCTTGGCAACCACACGCTGGGCGATCTTGCCGAGCTGCCAGAAAAGCAGGAACAGCAGATTCGCCAGCAGCAGGCTGAAGATCATGCCGGGGCCCTGGGTATTGATAACGTCGCGAACTTCAGCGGTCCACTCGGCCAGCAGCCCTGCGAGTACACCAACGTCGAGCACGTCTGTCGTTATTTCGCCGGTAGCGGCAATGACCTGACGGCGATAAACCGCCGTATCGAGCTCCAGCCGGTCCATCAGTACCGTGACGGCTTCCAAAGAGCTCGACGCAACGCTCTCCCGGGCTTCTGTCGCAGCGAGCCACGCCTTCAGATCGCCATCCTCCGGAAGCGTCCCGACGGCGGCGCGCAGTTTCGCCGCCTCCACGTTGGCGATCTCCAGAAACACGGAGCGATTTTCGGCGCTGTCCTGCAGGCGCAGGGTCAGGCGATCGCGATCTTCTGCCGTATTGATGTCAAACGCAGGGGCGATCTCTATGTAGCCGATGACCGCGCCGTAAATCTGGTCGACTTCGGCGGTATCGATGGCCAGCTGCTGATCGGCAAGTATCAGGTCACCAGGCGTTTCAGGATCAACGTCCAGATCAAGACGCTCTATGACGTGCGCGATCGCCTCAAAGGCGGCCTGCGGCAGGGACTCGAGGTTTCGGGCAACAATGTCTACGTTGTCGCCAATCTCGATGCCGCGTTCCTGGGCCTCCAGCACTTCGCGCGCGAGACGAATCGTGACGTCCAGCAGCTCGAGATTGGCCTTGTCGAGGCGGGCGACGAAGATGTTTCGCGTCACGCCCTCGGCGGCGTCAATGCTGCGCTGCAGGTATTCGATGTTGCGCTGGTGATCCTCGATTCGCTGTTCCTGCTCCGCAAACAGCGCTGCAAGTCGGTCCTCGTCACCTGGCTGCTCTGCAGGTTCATCAACGGTCTCCTGCGCGAACAGGAGCGCGCCCGACAGGCCAAGGGCAATGGGGAGGAGAAAGCGCAAACGCATTTTGAAGATCCGCGGCAGGCGAAACAGACGGCCGTCATAATCGCGCCGGCCCTGCGAAAGCGCAATAGTCGACGCGGGAACGCCGGGCCTTCGATCAGCTGCCCTGGGCTCTGTCCGGCCGCGCCGGTCCGCGCAGCCATCGTCCCGGACGCTCACCCGTCAGCGCCCCTCGGCGAATAATGAATTCGCCGTTCACCAGTACGTGGTCGATACCAATCGGATAGCGATGCGGATCCGTGAACGTGGCCTGGTCTTCGATGGTATCCGCGTCGAAGATCACAAGGTCTGCGTAGCGACCAGCCTCAAGCCGCCCGCGGTCAGAAAGGCTGTAGAGATCCGCCGACATGGAGGTCATCTTCATAATGGCCTGCTCAAGCGTCAGCACGTTCAACTCCCTGACGTAGCGCGCGAGCACCCGCGGAAAGGCGCCATAGCTGCGGGGATGCGGGAACCCGTCGCCGTAGGCAACGGGATCACCGTCCGTTTCGATGCGCGACAGCGGATGCTGCATGATCCGAATGACGTCGGCCTCATCCATGGCGTGAAATATGACCGAGAACCCGCCCACCAGCTGCAGCTCGATCGCGAGGTCAATGCCGGTCTCAATACTGTTGGGCAGACCGCGATCTGCGGCCATATCGGCCATGCGTTTGCCGTTGTAGGACGGATCCGAGGGCAGCACCCGGAACTGAATGCGGCGCAGATCGCCGCCGGTTCGGTCATAGGTCAGAATGTCGCGCATCTCTTCGCGAATCTGTGGCAGCTGATCGGGATCGGTAACCCGCTCGGCGAAGGCGTCAGGTCCACCCGCCAGCACCCACTGCGGGAACAGCACGGCGGACTTCGTCGCTGATGCGGTGTAGGGGTAGAGATCGTGCGTGATATCGAGCCCCCGTTCCCGGGCGTCGTCGATCAGTGCCAGGCTTTGCTCGGACCAGCCCCACTGGGTGACACCGACGGCCTTGTGATGGTTGATATGCGCCGGGATGTCCGCCTCCTCGGCAATACGCAAAGTCTCGTTGACTGAATCGAGCAAACCGGTCGCCTCATTACGCATGTGCGTGACGTAGATGCCGCCGTAGCGAGATGCAACCTTGGCCAGCTCAATCAGCTCTTCCGATTCAGCGTAGTTGCCCGGCACGTACAAAAGCCCGGAGGAAAATCCCATGGCGCCCTGGCGCATGGATTCCTCAACGAGGTCGCGCATTGCCTGCAGCTCATCGGAGTCCGGGGCCCGATTCTCCAGCCCCAGGACCTGGGTGCGAGTCCAGTTGTGGCCGGCGAAGAAGGCGATGTTCGGGGCGATCGACAGCGAGGACGCATACTCATCGAGCGGCCACGGCTGATCGCCACTGTGCAGGCTGGCGACGATGGAGGTGATGCCCTGGCGCGTGAAGTTCTCCGCCAGCGGATGTTCGTGCATCTCGGTTTGCACGTGGGCATGGTTGTCGATGAAGCCAGGCGCTATGACGCGACCGTCGATGTCGATAACGAGCTCGGCCTCGCTCGCATCGAGCGGCTCGCCGGATACAGCAACGATGCGATCGCCACGAACCGCGAGATCACCCACGAATGCGTCGTTGCCAAGACCGTCGACAATCAAGCCGCCGGTGAAGAGGATGTCGTAGCCGGAATCCCGAGTTGGGGCGACAGCGTCACTGGCCGGGCTGTCGGTGGAATTGGAGCAGGCCGCGAGCAGCAGGCCGGCGGCAATAACTAATCCAAGGGATGTTCTTTGCATTCTTGCACCCTGCGGAAGCGACGTGCCGTCGAGTCTGAACGATCTTCTGGCGGGGCGAAAGTCCGACTTCGACTACGCCAGACCTTTGAAATCGCTCGACAATCCGTTTTTCCGGTAACATGCCGACAATCTTCGGCAGCCGGTTATCGCCCCTGCCAGACTTAGAAAACAAGAGACCCTCCCGATGAGTAGCGCCGACAATCCCCTCGTAGATCAGAAGTTCCTTGCCAACGCCATGGCGTCATTCCTGCAGATCGCCGCCGTCGTCCTGCTGATCTTTATCTGCTTCCAGATCCTGCGGCCGTTTCTGGCAATCGTCGTTTGGGGTGTCATTATCAGCGTGGCGCTGTACCCCTCCTTCCTGTCGATGACCGAGCGTTTGGGCGGCAGTGAAAAAATGGCGGCGACCGCCATCGCCCTTATCGGCATCTCGATTATCGTTGTGCCCGCCTGGCTGCTCGCGGACTCTACAATCGGCGCGCTGCAGTACATAGGCGAACAGGCCGAAGGTGGCAGCATGGTCATTCCCATGCCGGGCGACAAAGTGCAGAGCTGGCCTTTGATTGGCGAGAAAGTCTACGAAGTCTGGTCGTCTGCGGCGAACAATCTCGAAGACACCATCAACCAGTTCGAAGACCAGATTCAGGCGTTCGGGCAGCGCGCGCTGAGTCTTGCCGGGCATACCGTCGCGACCGTCTTTCAGTTTATTGCCTCAATCATAATCGCCGCGGTGCTCTTCACCTTCGCCGCCGGCGGCTACCAGGTGTCACGCAATATCACCACCAGCCTCGTCGGCAAGGAGAGCGGCGCGAAGCTCACCGATATGGCAGTCGGTACGGTGCGCAGCGTGTTCAAAGGCGTCCTCGGCGTTGCCGCCGTCCAGGCCGTCGCCAGCGCCTTGCTGCTGGTCATTGCCAGCATTCCGGCAGCCGGCCTTTTGGCCGGCGCCGTACTCGTCCTCGCCATCGTGCAGCTGCCGCCGCTCATCGTGCTCGGACCGATCGCCTTCTGGTATTTCTCCGTTGCTGATACCGTACCGGCCGTCATCTTCGCGGTCGTCGCGTTGATTGTCAGCGGCAGCGACACCTTCCTGAAGCCAATGTTCCTCGGCCGCGGGCTTGATACGCCGATGCTCGTTATCCTGCTGGGCGCCATCGGCGGTGCCGTGAGCATGGGCATCGTCGGACTGTTCATCGGCGCGGTTGTGCTGGCACTGGGCTACGAGCTGCTGGTGGCCTGGATGGCACCCGACGATGCTGAGGCCGGGGAATCGACTGACAGTATCGAAGCATCGTCTTGAACACCTCCGGCAACAACATGGAGGACCTCGTGTTCCAGCGCAACATGATGACGTCGTTCATCCAGATTGCCGCGCTGGCCATCCTCGTCACCTTCTCTGTGCAAATCATCGGGCCGTTCACAGGCATCCTGATCTGGGGCGTTGTACTGTCCGTTGCGATCTACCCGCTGCACACCTGGCTGGTCAGCAAGCTGGGCGGCAGCGGCAAGCGCTCGGCGATACTGATCATCCTCTTCGGTCTTGCTTTACTCATAGGACCGGCATGGATTGCAGCAGCGTCGATGGTTGACTCGATCGCCGGGCTCGTCAGCGAAATCCGTGCGGGCACCGCGCGCGTTCCGACGCCGTCGCCGAGCGTCGCCGAATGGCCGCTCATCGGCGAACGCGTTTACGAAACCTGGCAGACTGCAGCGACGGACGTCAGCGCGACCCTGACGCAGTTCGAACCGCAGATCACGCAGCTCGCTGAGCGCATGATGCGTACGGCAGCAGGACTTGGCCTTGGTGTGCTGCAGTTCGCGGTCAGCATCAGTATTGCCGGCGTGTGCCTCCTGTTCGCCGATGACGGCTACAAGCTCACGTCTGCCATTGCGCGGCGAATCAACGCCGAGCGAGGACAGACCTGGGCAGACCTTTCGATTTCGACCATCCGCAGCGTCACGAACGGTGTCCTGGGTGTCGCCGTTATCCAGGGCGTCCTGGCGGGAATCGGGTTTTTCGCCTTCGGCGTGCCGCATGCCGGCTTGCTCGCCGCGCTGGTCCTGGTCACCGCCGTCATCCAGGTGCCCGGACTGCTGATAATGGGCCCGATCGCCGCCTGGGGCTTCTCGATTTACGACGGCCTCACGGCGACACTGTTTCTCGTGTTCTGCGCGATCGTCGCCTTCAGTGATAACTTTCTGAAGCCGATCCTGCTGGGCCGCGGCGTAGACCTCCCGGCGCTAGTCGTGCTGATCGGTGCACTCGGCGGCATGATCCGCTTCGGCGTCATCGGCCTGTTCCTCGGCGCCGTGATTCTCGGCCTTGCCTACACCATTATCATCGACTGGATCAGGCACCCCGGGGGCGGGTCATCCCCGGCCGCGGAAACTGAAGAAAACGCTTAGGTCAGGGATCGTCCTGATGCTCCGCCATGTAGGCACTGACCAGTCCGGCGACGAGTACCGCGAGGTAAAACTGGCCAACGACCGCCTGCAGGTAGGCGAAGGTGCGCGCCACCGGCGTCGCCGGCGAGATATCCCCGTAACCCAGGGTCGTTAGCGTCACGAAGCTGAAATAGAGCCAGCCGCTGTCCCAGCCTCCCTGGCCATCATCAGTGATGCCGTTGAACGAGCCCGGCGAATACAGCTCCATGAGGGTGTAGGCAAACGCCCAGATAACCCCAAGCATGAGAAAAACACAGAACGCTCCGACGAGACGCGCAGGATCCGCACGCGTTCCAAAAAGCACCCGACGCAGCGTAAAAGCCGAGGCCACAACCAGGAAGCCAATAAGTGACAGCAGCACGCCGTAGTCCAACGCCGGCATTCTCAGAAGGCTCGCGGCGGTATTGAAGCCGACCCCGGCGGTGACGAATACCAGGCCGACCGAGAAGTAGCGCCCGCCGCCACGCAGACTCAAGACCCCGACAATCAGCAGAATGGAGAACGTCGCCAGCGAAACAGCCGGCGTGCCGGCCAGGCCTAGCTGTTCGGCGGTGGGAATAGTAAACAGCAGGAGCAATAAACCCAGGAGCAGATAAAGGAAGTTTGCGGGTCGATGATCCACTGTCGATAGCTACCTTGAATGGCCGTCCGAGGCGTCGCTGGGTCGAGGCCCGTTACTCACTGTCTGGTACTGCATTCGAAAATTCGAAGAACGCGTCCTCGCCGAGCGCCTCCAGCCCCCCGGCTTCCAAGGCGCCGCAGGGGTCGCTGCTTCGATTCAGGCGGCGCCAGGCTGCCTGCGCGAGCATCGACAGACCACCGGTTGCAACGGCGGCGCCACCGGAAATCAGGACACCTTCCTGGTCGACCGCCAGTCGCGGGCGCGCCAGCGTTCCAACAACCTTGACGTAGGGATTGAACAGCTCACCGGCGCTGATCGTGATGCCGTTTCGCGGCGTCGTCGTAAACTGCAGGTCGATGCGCTCATTGGCCAGGTTTACCGACGCCTCTGAAACGATCCGAAGCCGGTCGGTTCGTATGAGCATGTCCGGCGCGGTCTTGACCAGGCCGTTTTTGATGGACAGCGGCACCACGACGCAATTCAGCTTTTGCTGGTTGGATTGCTCCGCAAACGGGTTAATTACCGAGACTATCTCCTGGAGGAGATCGCCATAAAGTCGTTTGAGAATGACGCTCTCAATAACCGTCAGGTTGTCCACCCGGCCGTAGATAGCGCCGTTCATACCTCCAACAAGCGTACGCAGGTCATTACCCGTTGCTTCCAGGTTGACGTCGAAGCGCGCCCGGGCGCTGAGATCGCGATTGAGATTCGAGAAGCCCATGGTCAGATCTCGCGCGCCCAGCTGGAATTCAGCACGGCCCAGGCCATCAACACGTTCGACTTCGCCCTGCGCCTGCATCCAGCCTGACGGCCCGAGAAATCCGAAGCGGTCTAGCTTAAGCTGCCCATCCTCGAGATTCAGGCGGAGCTCGAGAGACCGCATGTCGAGCCGGTCGCGCTTGAGCTCACCGATATCGACCTCGACCTCCGCGTTCAGTCGCTCCAGGAGATCAAACGGAATCGGCAGATCCGGGATCAGCCGACCGTCGTCGAATTCGGGTTCGGGATCGTATTCGACCTCCTCCTGAACGAGCAGCCGCGAATAGCTCAGGGAATCCGAGGCGATTCGAACGGTGAGCTCAGGTGGCTCACCGCCTTTAATCATGACCAGGCCGCGAATGTCACTCTCACCGATGCGAGCCGACAGGTTTTCCACCGTCAGGATTCGGCTCTGACCATCTACGCCGACGTCAGCATTGAGGGCAAAGCCCTGCGGATTGAACGCCCTGCCTTTGTACTTCCCAAGCTCCGCAAGGTCGGGGACATTGGCCCCCAGCGATAGCCGCGTATTACCGGCAATGTTCTCAAAATCCAGTGTGCCACGGGCGCTGAAATCCGCCTGTCCAAACTGCACATCAAAACGATCTAGAGACAGGAGCCGACCTCGGTTGTTGCCCCGGGCGACAAGACTGAACTCTTTCTCAGCCGGTTCGAAGTCTCCGAACAGGCCTCCAAAGTGCGCCAGATCCGGGCCCCGTCCGCTCAGGTCGAAAGAAATGCCGCGATCGTCGAACGGCAGGTCAATCTCGATATCGCCACCGATCCGCCCTCGCGGACGAGTGAACTCGAGGTCCTCTACGTGGACGCCAGTGGTGGTTCGCTGGACGTTCGCCGAAAGCGTGAACGGCCCGGCTCGAAAATTCACCGTCTTCAGCTGTTCCGTCAACGACTCGATTTCGGGACCCTCCATGAGGAGGGAGATATCGGAGCCGACAAGATTCGGCTGGCGGCTGATCAGAGCGTCGAATTCAAGCACGCCGCTTCCCAGAGTGACCCTCAGGTCCGGTAGCTGATACCCGACTTCATTAATCT
>CAZFVT010000105.1:0-9477 GCA_964522355.1 uncultured Woeseiaceae bacterium
ACACCTACACGCCGGACCCGGACTTTTTCGGCACGGATCGATTCACCTTCGTGGTTACCGAAAGCGGGCGCCGTTCGGCGCCGGCAACGATCACTCTGAACGTGACCGGCATTAATGACGCGCCGACGTCGGTCGACAGCAACGCGCTCGCCACAGAGGACACCGTGCTGGCCGGGAATGTTGCCGCTATGGACGTCGATGGCGACACCCTGACGCTCACAATCGAAACACCAACGGTGAACGGCGTCGTTGCCCCGGGTGCAGGAACCGCCTTCACCTACACGCCAGCGCCGAACTATTTCGGGCCAGACAGCTTTACCTACACGGTCAGTGATGGCACGGAAACGACGTCAGCCGTGACGGTGACGATCGATGTGGCTTCGGTCAACGACGCGCCGGAGCTGACGCCGGTGACCCTTAATGTAACTGCAGGCACCGTCGAGACGATCGATATGACCGGCACGGACATTGAGAACGACCCGCTGACCTACCGCGCGACCGTCGATTTCGCCCAGGCCACGGTCGCCAATGACCCGACCGATACCGGCCTGTTTGACGTTGACGCGGCCTACGGCACTTTCGGATCGGACCAGGCCACGGTCGTTGCCAACGACGGTATGGACGATTCGGCGCCGGCAACCATCGATATCAGTATCCAGGTGCCGACAACAACACCCAATATCACTTTCGATGTTTACGACGGTGAGTTTCTGTCGACGGCGAATGCGACCGACGAAGGCCCGGATGGAACGATCTACGTCGCGGGAACCGTTCTGGGGCAGGTTGCCGATCCGTCACCGGACAACCAGTTCAGAACGTTCGTCGCAATCCACGATGCCACGGGCGTCAGAACGGGCATTGTCTATTTCGATGACTCTCGCCTTACAAACTTCGCCACAGGATTCAACGGCGGACTGTTCACCGTTGTCGGTACCGAAATTGGCGCTCCGCTGACCGTGCGGACGGCGTCGCTGGACGCTGGTAACGGCCCGGACGTCGATGCGTCCGCCACGGTGCCTTACGCTATCAGCCGCACCGGCCAGACCGTAGAGCTCGTGCATGTGCAAGACACGGGCTTCTATGCGATCTCCAACGACAACCGTGTGCACTGGATCAGCTATGCAGGGGCGATCGCATCGACCGTCGCAATACCGAGTCCGGTGTCTGATCTCGTCAGCAGCTATGAGGCGATGGACGCGCGGGTCCTGGGTGATGAAGTGGTAATCGCGGGCGGTCTGTTCACCTGCACCGACGACGGATCGGTCTGCAACGGCGGCGTCGGCACCGCTGGCTTCATTCTGCGCCTGGATCTTTCCGGCAACCCGATCGACATCGTCGAAATGACAGGCTTCCCTCGAGACGTAAGCGTCCTCTCTGATGGTCGCGTAGCTGCACACATCGGCGAAACGCTTTACCTGCTGAACACCGACGGCAGTATTGCCTGGGAGCGGGTCATTCCGGATACGACCCTCGGCCTGGTAGAGCTCGACGCTGAAGAGGATATCTACTGGTGGGCCTACGACAGCGTCAACTTCCAGATGATTGCGACGCGAGTCACCGTCGACAATGCGCTGGTGTGGGAGTCAACAACCCCGATAGCTGTACTGGGCGTGTTGTTCCCGAACGGCATGCACGTAGATGCCTACGGCAACATGTTCGTCAGCCTGAATGAGCAGTACAACGTTAACCCCGATGCCTTCGGGCGGATAGTCAACGCTCACGCGGACTACTCGGGCACCTGGCAGTGGACCGAGTTTTCCGAACCCAGCGACATGAATGCAAACGGTCAGAATCGCACAAGCAAGAGTCTGCTGACATCCGGATATGTGCTGGTTACGGTAGCGACCGACGATCGTGGAGCCCTTGAGCAGCCGGATGGCCACGCCTTTTTTAACGCAGTCTCGCCGGCGCCGCCGCCTCCGTAAGACAACCAATCCTGCCCCGCCGTTCATTGATGTTCCGAGGCTTCTACCGCGCCACGAAGCGTCGGCTGAGGCGATGGGGTCGGGCCGCCTCACGCCGTGACTGAGCCACCGTTACGTGGTGGAATACAAATGGACGTTACAGATTGACAATCGCCGCCAATGTCCGACACTCGTGTTCATAGCTAAAGAAATTATCGAATCAAAATAAAGGCTTATCCATGAAACGTCGTCGCTTTCTGAAAACCACGGCAGCACTGGGTGCGAGCACGCTGGCGGGGGCCGCGGTTACCGGCTGCAGCAAGAGCCCGGTCGATCCGAACTCGGGCACGTACCAGAACGCCGGCGCCAGTGCACCCAGCGCCACCGGCAGTCGCCGCGCGTCCGTCGACCTGAGCATGGTGACCACCTGGCCGAAAAATTTCCCCGGGCTGGGCACGCGTGCTGAAGCCTTTGCGCAGGATATCGAGCGGGCAACCAACGGCCGCATTCGAATTCGGGTATATGCCGCCGACGAGCTGGTGCCGGCGCTGCAGGCCTTCGATTCGGTGTCTCAGGGCAACGCCGATATCTATCACGGCCCGGACTACTACTGGCAGGGCAAACACATCATGTTTAACTTCTTCGGCGCGGTGCCCTTTGGCCTCGACGCGACGGAGATGACCCAGTGGCTGCAGTACGGCGGCGGCCAGGAACTGTGGGACGAGCTCTCCGGCCGCTTCAATATCAAGCCGATGCTGTGTAACGCCACGGGCATTCAGATGGGCGGCTGGTTCAATAAGGAGATCAACTCCGTCGAGGACCTGCAGGGTCTGAAGATGCGCATTCCCGGTTTCGGCGGTGAGATCATTGCCCGCATGGGCGGCACGCCGATTACCCTGCCCGGTGGCGAGATTTTCCTGTCGCTGTCGCAGGGCAACATCGACGCTACGGAGTGGATTGGCCCCTGGAACGACCTGGCCCTCGGCTTCTACCAGGTCGCCGACTATTACTATACGTCCGGCTACCACGAACCCAGCGCATCCATCTGTGCAGGCTGGAACCTGGACGTCTGGAACTCGCTGGACGAATCCGAGCGAGTAACGATCGAAGCCCTGGCGGAAATGCACTACGCGCGATCGCTGGCGGAGTTCAACGCGCGCAACGCAAACGCCCTGCGACAGCTCGTCCAGGATCACGGCGTACAGCTCAGGCAGTTCCCGCCGGAGGTGCTCGCGGCGCTCGCCGACGTTGCGGCGGACATTGCCGCCGAGTTTGGCCGCACGGACGACATCTCGCGGCGCATCTACGCGAGCTACATGTCGACGCTCGCCGAAGTGAAGGAATGGAAGGGCGTGGCTGACGAGCCTTACTACGCCGCTCGACGCCTGTCAGACAAGTTCGGTCAGTCGATCTAGCGCAACGTACGAAACAACAACAAGCTTACATACGAGCAAGAGCCTGGGGGGCAAGTCTCTATGGACGGATTGGCGAAATTCGCCCGTTCCATCGATGCCATCAACGAGTGGATCGGCCGCATTACGGCCTGGTCGGCGCTATTGCTGGTATTCGTCCAGTTCGGCATCGTCATCATCAACTACCTGTACAGCGAAGGCAGCATCGCCGTCCAGGAAAGCCTCACCTATATGCACTCACTGCTGTTCCTCGGTGCAGCAGGTTATACGCTTCTTCACAACGGCCACGTCAGGGTCGACATCTTCTACAGCAAAATGGCGGAGAAGAAGAAAGCCTACGTCAATCTCATCGGATCGCTTTTCATACTCTTTCCGGTGCTGATCATGATCGGCGTCTATGCCTGGCCGTACGTGGGCCAGTCCTGGGACATCATGGAAGGCTCGACGGAATCCAGCGGTCTGCAGTTCGTCTACCTGCTGAAGACGATGATCCTGCTGTTCGTCGCGAGCACCTTTATCCAGGGCGTTTCGATCTCCATCCATAGCCTCCTCACCATTCGTGGCTATGAGCACCTGGTCGAAGAAGAACTCGGGGAGGGTGTCTGATGATTCTCGAGATCCCCTTCATTGGTTTCCAGATCGATTTCGTCATCTTCGGCATCTGGCTGAGTGAGCTCTTCCACATGCCGCTCGACCTGCTGCTCTGCTCGGTCATGTTTGTCCTGGCCTGCGGCTGCCTGCTCGTGGGCTACCCGGTGGCCTTCACCCTGCCCGGCATCTCCGTGGTCTTCGCCGGCCTTGGCTACGCGATGGGTATCTTCGATATGTCCATCATCGGCGGCGTGCCGCAGCGCATCTACGGCGTCATGACCAACGTGGTGATGATGGCGGTCCCGCTGTTCGTGTTTATGGGCGTGATGCTGGAGCGATCGCAGATTGCGGAAGACCTGCTGGAGAGCATGGGCCAGCTCATGGGACGCATTAAAGGCGGGCTCGGGATTTCCGTCACCCTGGTCGGCGCGCTGCTCGCGGCATCGACCGGTATCGTCGGCGCAACCGTCGTGATTATGGGGCTTATGGCGCTGCCGACGATGCTCAACAAGGGTTACAGCCCCGCGGTTGCCACCGGCGGCATTGCCGCCGCGGGCACCCTCGGACAGATTATTCCGCCGTCTATCGTGCTGGTGCTGCTCGGCGATCAGCTCTCATCGGCCTGGCAGGCGTCCCAGCTCGCGCAGGGAAATTTTGCGCCGACGCCGCTGTCCGTTGGCGACCTGTTCGCCGGCGCGCTCATTCCAGGCCTTGGCCTCGTGCTGCTCTACATCGTTTACCAGGTGGCCGTAGCGATCACGATTCCGAGCGCCTGCCCGCCAACGATCGACAGCGATGAAAAGATCGATCTGAAGCCGGTGCTGGCCGCTTTCCTGCCGCCAATCATCCTGGTGGTGGCGGTGCTGGGATCGATCCTGGGTGGTATCGCGACGCCAACCGAGGCGGCCGCGCTCGGCGCCGTCGGCGCCATTCTGATGGCTGGGCACCGCATCGACAGGAATAAACCGCTGCCGGTGATAACGGCGGGCGTATCGATCCTGGTGCTGCTGATACTCGGCGGCGCTTTCGACCTGCGGATGGGTCGCGAAGAGATTGCCACGGGTGACTACGTGGCGTTCGCGATTTCGATTCCGGTGCTAATCGCCATGCTCTGGGGCGTCGCGGTGAGCTTCCTGCGCGTTTACCGGGAAGGTGTCATCCAGGAAGTCGTGCAGATGACGGCGAAGACCAGCAGCATGATTTTCGTCATCATGGTCGGCGCGGCGCTATTCACCCTGATATTCCTCGGCTTCAGCGGCGACTACTACATCACCGAATTCCTGACCAACCTGCCGGGCGGACGCCTGGGCGCCTTTGTGCTGGTCATGCTGGTGATGTTTGCACTCGGCTTCTTCCTCGACTTCATCCAGATCGTGTTCGTGGTCGTGCCGATTGTCGCGCCGGTGCTGTTCCTCATGGACATCAACCCGATCTGGCTGGGCGTGATGATGGCGATGAACCTGCAGACGTCGTTCCTGACGCCGCCGTTTGGCTACGCGCTCTTCTACCTGCGAGGCGTGGCGCCGGAGGAGACCGTCAAGACCACCGACATCTACAAGGGGGTCATGCCGTTCATTCTGATTCAGCTGATCGCCCTGATCATCCTCTACAACTTTGAAGGGCTGGTCACCTGGCTGCCCGAGCTGATCTTCGGTTGAGGTAGCCGGTCATCGCGGCAGTCAGTGACGTATGCCGGGCGCGGGTGGATCGTGCATCGACCCGTCTTCGCCCTAGAGCAGTGACCTGATGCGTTCGCTGGTCCGCCGCCTTACGGTACTGCTGTTTATTCTGTACCTGTTTGCGGTGATCTGGCCGGGGGCAACGCTGTTCAGCGCGGCGGAGCCCATGATTCTTGGTCTGCCGCTGTCGCTGGCGTGGCCGGTGGGTTGGATTCTCTTGGGGTGGATCGCCCTGCTGGTGCTCGACACCTTTGAGTCCGGCGATAAGGATTCGTGATGGAGTCCTGGGCGGTCATCACGGCCATCATTGCGGCCTACCTCATACTGACGCTGTGGGTCGGGTTACGTGCCGGCCTTGGAACATCGTCCACGGTCGACGGTTTCGTCGCCGGCGACAGGAACTTCGGCTTCCTGGTCATGTACTTCGTCACCGGCGCCACGGTGTTTTCCGCGTTCGCGTTTCTCGGCGGCCCCGGCTGGGCCTACTCACGCGGGGCCGCGGCGTTCTACATTTTGTCTTACGGCGCGCTTGGCATGGCCCCGTGGTACGTCATGGGGCCGAAGATTGCCCGCATCGGACGTCAGCAGGGGCAGGTCACCCAGGCGCAGTTTCTGACCGGCCGCTTCCGATCGCGCGGGCTGTCGTTGGTGATCGCCCTGATCAGCATCGCGGCGCTTATCCCTTACATCACCTTACAAATGCGTGGCGCCGGCATCGTCATCGAGACCGTTACCGATGGACGTGTGCCGCTGTGGATGGGCGCGGCCGTCGCCTATGGCATCGTGCTCGTTTACGTACTCGTCAGCGGCGTGAGCGCTGTGGGCTGGACCAATACCCTGCAGGGCGTGTTCATGATCGCCATTGCGTGGAGCCTCGGCATCTATCTGCCGAACGCGCTTTACGGCGGTATCGGCCCCATGTTCGAGGCGATCCTCGCCGAGCGCCCCGAGCTGCTGCAGCTGCCCGGGTTGACCGCCAGCGGCGAACCCTGGAACTGGGCGGGCTACAGCAGCGCGATCCTCGTCAGCGCGGTCGGGCTGACGATGTGGCCGCATATCTTCATGAAGGCCTTCACGGCCCGCGACGAGCGGATCATTCGCCGCACCGTCGTCTGGTTTCCGACCTTTCAGCTGTTTCTCGTGCCGGTATTCATCATCGGCTTTGCCGGCGTGCTCTTCGTTGAGTCGTTGCCGCAGCCTGACTTCATCTTGCCTCACCTGATCCTGAACGTGGACCTGCCCGTGATCGTCGTTGGGCTTTTCTGCGCCGGCGCACTTTCAGCTTCGATGTCGACCGGCGATGCGCTGATGCACGCCTCGGCGTCGGTTGCCGTGGAGGACGGATTGCGGCCGTTCGTGGCGCTCGATGAAGCGCGGCAGCGCCTGCTCATCCGGGTGCTGATCGTCGTGTTTGGCGCCGTTGCCTATTTCTTTGCGGTCTTCGAAAGCGTTTCGCTGGTCGTCCTGCTGCTGACCTCCTACGGCATCATCGCGCAGCTGGCACCGCCGGTTGTTGCCGCGCTGTTCTGGCGCCGCGCGACCACGACCGGCGTCATCGCCGGGCTGGTGGCAGGCGGCGTTACCGCACTGCTTTGCTTCGCCTGGCCAGAACTCAAGCCCATCGACCTGCACGAGGGTATATTCGGATTGATCGTGCACGTGCCGGTCCTGGTACTGGTTTCACTGCTGACGCCGGCCCAGGATGCTGCACGGGTTGAGGCTTACGTAAATCCACCGGTGGGCGATGAACCTGCCCGAGCCGCGCGCTAAGGACATCATGAATGAGCACATTGAACTCTGTTGAAATGCTGTCACGGCTGGTGGCTTTTCCGACCGTGTCTCGCGACTCCAACCTGCCGCTGATCGACTGGGTGGAGGAGTATCTCGAGCCCTTCGGAGCGCGCTGCCGTCGCACGACGAATGAGGAAGGCACGAAAGCCAACCTGTTTGCCGCCATTGGGCCGGATGCGCCGGGAGGCGTCGTGCTGTCGGGGCATACGGATGTCGTGCCCACCGACGGGCAGGACTGGCACACCGACCCCTTCGTGCTGACCGAGAAGGATGGCCTGCTCTACGGCCGGGGCAGCAGTGACATGAAGGGGTTTTCTGCGGTGTTCCTGTCGCGCCTCGCGACGATTGATGTCAAAGACCTGAAGAAACCCCTATACATCGCATTATCCTACGACGAGGAAGTCGGCTGCCTCGGCATCGACCGTATGGTCGACGATGCGCTGGCAAATTTCGCGAAGCCCCGGTTCGGCGTCATCGGCGAACCGACCTCCATGCGTATCGTGCGCTCGCACAAATCGATCAACGTCTTTCGAACGGTCGTGACCGGTCAGGCCGCGCACTCGAGTCAGCCTCACCGGGGTGCAGGGGCGATCCTCGCAGCGGCTCGAATCATCGAACATCTCGATGCCATTGGCCGCTCCCGGCGTGCGGCCGCCGGCGAGTCGGGCTGCGAGCCACCCTGGACGACCGTGCAGGTCGGGACGATAAAAGGCGGCACGGCGGTGAACATCCTGGCCGCCCGATGCGAATTCCTGTGGGAGTACCGCGGACTACCCGACGAGAATCCGGACGCCATCATCGATGCAATGCAGACCTTCATCGACCAGGAGGTGTTACCGGACCTGAGGGAGTTCGCGCCGGACGCAAGCGTGGAAACCACGACGATCGCTCGAGTGCCGCCCCTCATGGCCGATCCGGAGGCGAGCGCAGAGAATTGGGTGCGAGGATTGGGCGGCGTGCAGGAAGGCGGGTCGGGTGAGGTGTCGTTTGCAACCGAGGCCGGCAGCTTCCAGCGTGCCGGCATTAGCAGCGTCGTCTGCGGGCCGGGTTCCATCGACCAGGCTCATCAGCCGAACGAGTTTATTGATCCGGCCGAACTGCAGCGCTGCGAGTCTATGATTGATGATGTCTTCGCCTACCTGAGCGCTAAAGATTAGGGCTGTCTGCATCCCGGACCAAACTACTGCGCCTGGATGCGCACGATTTCAATGACAATCGCGGCAAGATGGATGCAAGGCGGACGCGCAAGGAGGCCGCACGAATGAACTACGATTGCTGGACACCGCGAGCGGAAAGCGGATTTCTCATGAATCCCGATCCCATCGCTGATATCTCCCGGTGCGACTCGCCGCTCAGGCCGGACGAGGCCGCGCAGCTGCAGTCCCTTGGCGTCGAATTACCGGCACTGATCGCGAGCCAACGCCTGCGCCCCGCGGCCGAAGAACTGCCGGTGTTCGAGATGAGCGGCCTCAAGGACTGCGAGGATGCACGCATCGTCGAACGCGCGTTCCAGATCTATGCGCACCTCGCCAACGCCTTTGTCTGGTGCGACCAGGATGATCCCGCCACGCGTCTGCCGGCCGGCATCGCGGTACCGCTGGTCAGGCTGGCGGAGCTCGTCGAGCGGCCGCCGATTGTGCCTTATGCGAGCACCGCGCTTTCGAACTTCGAGCGGATCGATCCTGATGCCGGCTACCACGTCGAGAACATGAGGTGCATTCAGAAGCTGGTCGATATACCGGATGAATCCTGGTTCCACCTCACGCATATCGAAATCGAGATGCACGCGGGACAGGTCCTGGCTGCCTGCCAGCGCGCCGTCTCGCTGGCGATGGATGAAGACGCGGACCGGCTTGAGACCGAGCTGTCGACGATACCTGCCGGATTCCAGAAGATGATCGACACGTTTTCAGGGATAGCTCGCGGCTGCAAACCGGAGACCTACTTCCACACCCTGCGGCCTTACCTGTTCGGCTTCGACGACATTGTCTATGAGGGCGTTGCCGAGTTCAGGAACGAGCCGCAGACATTCCGCGGCCAGACCGGCGCGCAGAGCACAACGATTCCCGCGATCAAGGCGTTTCTTGGCGTCGAGCATCG
>CAZFVT010000106.1:0-9452 GCA_964522355.1 uncultured Woeseiaceae bacterium
AGGTCCTGGCCGCACGGGTTACCGGCACCCTGCCGAGTGCATTTACAGACGGCGCGCCGGAAGGTTCCGCGGGGGGCGAACACGTCGCCGAATCGCAGGAGCCCGCCAACCTCATCGTCGTCGCCGACGTCGACATGCTCGAAAACCAGATGTGGGTGCAGGTGCAGAGCTTCTTCGGCCAGCGCCTGGCCAACGCCTTCGCCAGCAACGGTGCGTTCGTGATCAACGCGCTGGAGAGCCTCGCCGGGAGTTCAGATCTCATCGCCGTCCGCAGCCGGGCGAGCTACACCCGGCCGTTCTCCCGGGTCGACGCGCTGCGTGCGGCGGCCGAGTCCGAATTCCAGGCGACCGAAGACCGGCTGCAGCAGGAGCTGGCCGATACCGAGCAGCGGCTGGTAGAGCTGCAGTCGTCGCGCGAAGACGGCAGCAACCTGCTGCTGTCGCCGGAGCAGCAGGCGGAGATCGACAGCTTCATCGACCGGCGCTCGGAGATTCGTCGCGAGCTGCGCGCGGTCCAGCGCAACCTGGACAGCGACATAGAGGGCCTGGGGACCCTGCTGAAGGTCATCAACATCGGCCTGGTGCCGTTTGTTCTTACTTTGCTGGCCCTGTTCGCCGCGTGGCGTCGCAACCAGAGGGCCGCGACATGAACAACGCAACGACGAGAAACCTGGCGATCGTGGTCGCCGTCCTGCTGACGATACTGGTCGGCTTGCGCCTGTCCGAAGGGCCCACTGAAACCGAGTCCGGCCAGGCGTTGTTTGCTGACCTGCGCGACCGAATCAACAGCATCGATGCCCTGGTCATTGACGGTCCGGAAAACGCGCGGGTTGAAATCCGGCGCAGTGACAGTGACTGGGTCGTGGCGTCCCGGGACGGTTACCCCGCGGATGTCGCAAAGGTTCGCTCGGCGCTGCTGGCCATTGCGGATGCGCAGGTGGTTGAGCAAAAGACGGCCAACCCGGAACGCTATGCCGCCATTGGTCTTCAGGAACCTGAAGCGGAAGGCAGCACCGGCGTTCGCCTGGCGGCCTCAGGCGAAGGCGAGACCTTCAGCGTGATCATTGGCAATGCGGCGTCCGGCACCGGTCGCTACGTGCGCCGTACCGGCGATGCCATCAGCCTGTTGATCGACAAGAACCCGGACGTGTCGGCGGACTCGAGCGGATGGCTCGACCGTGAGCTGCTGGACATCGACACCGGTAGCATCGCCTCAGTCCTCGTTTCACATGCCGACGGCGAGGAGATCCAGGTCGAGAAGTCTGATCCCGAGGCCGCCGACTTCGGCGTGGCCGATATTCCGGACGGCCGCGAGCTCAGCTATCCGGGCGTTGCCAACGGCATTGCCGGCGCCCTGAACGGACTGGAGCTGGAAGACATCCGCCCGGCGAGCGAAGCCGAACCGGCAACGATCGCAAGTTTCACCACTTTCGACGGCGCGCGCCTGACGGTTCGCGTCTACCCGGAGGCCGAGGATGCGACCTGGATTTCGATTGACGTGGAAGCGGACGAATCGGGCAGCCTCGCCGAGGGGCTGAGTGCGCTATTGGCTAATCGCGAGTTTCGCATCGCGGCATTTCGCGGCAACCAGTTAACGCGGCGCTGGGAAGACATCCTCAAGCCGCTGCCCGACGGCGAAGAGTAAGTAGGGCCTGTCGCGGCTAGCGCAGCCGGCAGTGTAAGGCTATTCGAGGTACTTTTCCGGCAGCGGTTCGTCGCCTTCGGCCTGGGTTTCCCAGGACGCTACCCACCAGCGGGCATCAAAGCGATAGAGCGAGATGCTGTTCACACCGCGGCTTAAGGCCTCGCCGTCCGGCGAGTTGCGGAGCTCGAAGCTGCTCCAAACCTGCGCGAGGTCGCCATAGGCTTCGACGATTCTCTTGATCTCGAACTCAAAGAAGCCCTCAGGGTAAGGCTCCATCAGCGGAATCTGCTCGGTGGCGAGGTCGTGCCGCTGCAGGCTGCCGTCGGGCATGATTCGCGTGATGATGGCGTCGGGCGCATGCAGCGACTGGTCGCGCTCGGCGTCGTAGCGGTGACCTTCAGGACCCGATACGACGTCGTAGTAGGCGTCGATAATGCCGTCAATGGTGGCGACATCCTCCGGTCTGGGATAGCTATCGGCATCGGCTGCGATGGATTGTGCGGCGATGCTGAGAAGGATAGCGAGCAGGGCTATCGACCGAGGTTTGTTGCTACTCATTGAGGGCATCCTCATACGATCGTTGCTTTGGAAGGGCTGGTACGCGTCGGGATTCGTCGCCCCGTATATCGTCAGGTGTCGAGGCTAACGGTTTTTCCTTCATCTGCCCGGAGACCTTGGGCGAACTGCCAGAAGCCGATATTAAGGAGACTGGTTTCACGACACGAACAAGGCTTAATCGTTCATCGGAATACGAATGCTGAGAATGCGATCACTAAGTAGTATTTTGTGAAGAGCGCTACCGACAGTTTGCCGTCTTTTCGTATTCATGATCAATCCGCCAATCAAAGCGGATTCCTCCCAGCTAATTCCGCCGTTACTGGAATAGGCGATAACATCAGAGGAGGTAGCCGTGTCGGTCGGTGCGGAGCTACCTTTGTTAATGATTAGTACTAACTCCTCGGCCGACGGTGTGGCAATGAGTTTGAAGAAGCCTTCTCTTAGTGTTGTCCAACTGGTGCCCCGATCAGTAGTTCTGATTAACCTACGTCCTTCTGAATCAGCTACCTCCGCCACGAAGACTTCAGTCGAAGCTACGCTTAGGTCCCTAAGCCCAGCAATACCAGAAAGGTCTGTTGGCCCACCGACACCAACGCTAAACATCTCCACCTCTCCACTGGCGGGGTCAATCGCGTAGATTGTGCCTTTCTGAAACCCCAAATATAGGACACCATCAAATTCGCTTGCAGCAGCGAGTCTGTCGATTTCCGGTAACTGGTATACGTCCGACCACGTCTCCGCACCGTCGTCTGATTTCACCAGCACAACCGTCCAACTTTGGTGGTCCGCTGATGGACGCCTTGCTATTCCAAACATCGCGCCATCGACATTTGCATCCAAAATGGAAGGTGTAGAGACCAGGCCCGGCTCAGCTATTTGGGTCCAAGTAACCCCTCCATCCAGAGTCTTCAGCAGGGTATTCTGACAAGGGTCGGTCTCTTCGCACACGATGTTTCGCCTAGACCAAATGTACCCTTCCGTCGGTGTGCGGAAGAACATGCTTCTCGGCGTACCCGGCAGCTCAGCTGAAAGCAACCACCAATTCCTTCCACCATCTTCGGTCTTGTACAACTTTGCCGGGCTATAGGATCCATCACCGCCGGACGTCATGAAGTAGCCAACTGATTCGTCGGGGAAGAAGAAGTCGAGTGCAGAGTAATCGATACGAACGCCAGTTTCGGCAATGAACGAGTTCGATCTTTTTGACAACATTAAGCTTGAAGATTGCTGCAAGTAATAGTCCGGCGACGTTTGATAGCTCCCCCACAGGGAGCTGTCATACTCGATAATCGCGACGTAGTCCGTTCCGTGCATTCTTCGGATCAACATACTGTCGAGCCCCAAGTCCCGATAGCTCATCACGGCATGTAGGCCCGTATGCGCGTGGTCTCCGGTACTCACACTGAGATCGATGAATCGCCGACCATCGTATTCTGGGTCTGGTGATGCGAGCCAGTCGTACCCGTAGTATCGCTCTATTCGTCGGTGGACATATATCCGGAACCCGAGGTCTGGGAATAGGTTGAGATAGAGGGGATATGACTCTTCACCGTCCTCGATTGGGAGAAGCAGATCAAAGTTTACTTTTACCAGTCTAGAGCGTTTTATTCTCGAATTTCGCGTCCAACCTTGATACTGCTCAATCGCCCTAGCATCTGTAGGTTCGCTGTCGTCGAAAAGAGCGGGCAGATTTCCCTGCTCATATTCGAGAGCCACTTGCGCATTGACGTACTGCCCGAAAGATGCCGAGCCTAACAAAACGAAAATGTATGCTGTTACGCGTGTCAATGTCTTCGGAATAATGCTGGTTATCACCGGCTACTGTGGGTCATCAGCGGAACCCCATAATAGCCCGAAAGCGAACTTTCCAGTGTCCCGTTCAGGGCGCGAAGCAGATATCGTCGGCGAGGGCGCCAGAGGTCATTGCGGCGCCCATGGTCTATCAAGCCAAGCTGCCTGAATTGAATGTCTTCTCAGCACGAATTCGTCGTCGAACTTTTTGTCGAGGATTCGCGGACGGCCAGCTACACAGGGAGTGACAGGCAACCTACGGCCCGCGCAGCCGCTCCCGATACGCATCGCTGTAACGGATGATGCTTTGGGTCGCGATTCGCTCGCCGCTGCCGATGCTCGCGATACGGCTGCTTGCTTCCAGCATTGCTTCGCCAATCTGCCGTGCCTTGACGGCGACGCCGACGGGCGCAAAAAAGCCGTAGAGCAGGTTTTGACCCAGGTGCGCCTCTTCCGAGGTCGGCCCGATGTAGTCGGGGCGATAGGCGATAACCTTGAGTGTCGAGCCTTCGGCCAGCGCGAACAGCGTCTGCTCGGCGCGGTACTTCTCGCGTGCCCACATGGCGGTCGAGTCTTCGGAGATGTCGCTGGAGCTGATGTAGTGGAAGGACGCTTGTAGTTTGTTGCTGGCGTCCATCCAGGTTTCGACGAAGCGTGCCGGGAAGTCGACGTGAATCATCGCGTAGGTTTCTTCGTCGACACCCAGGGAACTCAGGCCGATTGCCCAGTACGTCGCGTCCACGTCGGCGAGCAGCGGGCGTATGGCGTCATAGTCGAGGTAGTCCATGTGAATCGTCGCTTCGACTTTGCCCGCGGCGACTCCTGCGTCGATACGCGGCGTGGTCCGGCGGGTGATGACGTGAATCTTCCGGATCGTCGGATCGGCGAGCGCAGCCTTCAGGATGCCGTCGCCCGCCGTGCCGCTCGCGCCAAAAATGGCAATCGTATCGTAGGCCGACCTTGGCCCATCGAAGTCGGGCAGGGGTTCCTTGCTGCTCGCCAGCAATACGGCCGAAGCGATGTAGAAAAGGATGAAAACGCCGGCCAGTGCGGCAAGAACGCGTTTGAAGATTTTCATAGAAAGCGGCGAGATGATCGAGATGCCGAGGATGCCACGGATTCCACGAGAAAAGGGGCTCAGACGAGGGATCGTTAGTGCTGCGGGTGCCCGTCGGGCGATTGGACGCTACACTGCTCGTTTGCGAACCCTTGTTTACCCACCCTTGGGAGGCCCGACGCCATGAAGGCAACCTGGAACGACACCGTTATCGCGGAATCCGACGACACCGTCGTCGTCGAAGGCAATCACTACTTTCCTATCGACGTCGTCGACAAGGCCGTTCTTAAAGACAGCGACACGACCTCCGTCTACCCCTGGAAGGGCACGGCCAACTACTACTCGCTCACAGTCAACGGCGAGGAGAACACCGATGCGGCCTGGTATTACGCCGAGCCCAAGGAAGCGGCCAGCCAGATCAAGGGGCGGGTCGCGTTCTGGCGTGGCGTTGTTGTCAGTGACTAGCGTGTCGGGCAAAGGTCTCGTGCGTTTCCGCGACCGTATGGCCAAGCGGTTTACGCTCGGCTGGCTTGCCATCGTCACAGCGGCCAGCCTCACAAACGTCGCGTTCAGCCAGGATGCAGCGATTCAGACGATTGAGCCGGGCGTGATCAAGGTCGCCATCACCCGTCCCAATCCGACGAGTCCCTACGACTCGCAGCTCTGGATTCGTCACTACGTCGAGCGGTTTGCCGAGGAGCAGGCGCTGCGGATCGAATGGGTTGTCGTTCCCTTTAACGAGTCCTGGCTCCTGGCCAGCCGACATGAGGTTGATCTCGTTGCCACCAACGTGGCGAGTTTCCCGGACCGCAAGAGCGCGGGCGCGACCTTCTCATCACCCTTTCTGTTCGAGCGCCGGGCGCTGCGCATCAATCCTGAAGATCAGGATCGCTACGCGCACATCAGCGATTTCATCGGTCATCGTGTAGGCGTCGTGCGCGGTATGGCCGCCGAGCGTGATGTCGACCGCCGCGCGCCGGAAGGCGTCATCGTTGTGCGCACGGACACGTTCGCCGAACTCTACGCCGAATTCGATGCCGGTAATCTCGATGCAATCGCGGAAGCCGAGTATTACTCGCTGGATGACACGGTGATTCCATCGCACGGCGACGACATCGTCCTGATCGATCATCATGACCTCAACCCGGGGCAACGCGAGGAGTCGGTGTTCGTCGTAGCGGACGAGAGTCGGGGACTGCTCGAAGCGGTGAACCGTTTTATCTCAGAGACTCGTTTTCCGCTCGAATAATCATCGGGAAACACCGTTCTCCATCTATCTCGGCCGTTTTGCAGGCCACGAATGACGGTGCTCCCGGCGGTGCAGGCAACGCCTGAACCGTCGCAGCCTTCGCAGTTGCCATAACGCCCCTGTCAACCAACTCTGCTCTATCGCGTTCCTTGCTGCAGGAAACCTATTTTTGCGCGCAAGGAGCACGCCATGAAGCAACAACTTCAGCTCATCTGTTCATTCGGCCTGATTGCCATTCTCTCCGCCTGCGGCGGAGGCGGTGGTGGTGCCGCTTCCGAACCGCTATCCGCGGTCGCCGCCGGCTGCGATCCGGCAAATCCCGCCACGGCCAGTGAGTGCGGCACCGTCCTGCTTGGCCTCACGGACGCCGACGGCGATTTTCTCAACTACACGGTCGACGTTGTATCGTTGACCCTCGAGACGGGCAACGGCCGAGTCATTGAAACCCTGCCTCGTGAAACCCGCATTAACTTCGCCGAGTACGTCGACCTGACGGAGCTGATGACCGCCGCGACGGTACCGCCGGCCTCCTACGTGGCCGGTACGATCACTCTGGACTATGCCAATGCGGAGGTCTTTGTGGAGCGGGACGGCGAGGCCAGGGCGGCCACGGTGGTGGACGCAACCGGTGAGCCGCTGACGCAAACCACGGTGTCTGTGGAGCTCTCTGAGCGGGATCGCCTGGTCGTTACGCGCGGCAGAGCGTCGTTTCTCCAGCTCGACTTCGACCTCGAGGCGTCCCACGTCGTCGACGTCTTCCCAGATCCGGCGATTGCCACCGCGGAGCCGTTCATCCTCGCGGAAGTAACGCCCGTCGATGAGAAAACCATTCGCGTTCGC
The DNA here is from genome assembly GCA_964522355.1 of uncultured Woeseiaceae bacterium. Classification (GTDB taxonomy): domain Bacteria; phylum Pseudomonadota; class Gammaproteobacteria; order Steroidobacterales; family Woeseiaceae; genus JBFGFX01. The sequence goes on from CAZFVT010000106.1 coordinate 7,141, forward strand.
GGACCCGTGCTCGAGGTTGATGTCGACGCCATGACCTACACCGTCGCCCTGCGCCCGTTTCGTGATCGCGACGGCGATTTTGGCCGTGTGACGGTCAACGTCAGCGATGACACTGAATACGAGATCAACGGTGACGCCTTCGTCGGCTCTGCAGGACTCGAGGCGCTTGCCGCCGCGGGACAGGGCACGGCCAGCGTCGCCGTAGGCGAACTGAATGTCGGCGACCGACGCTTCTCAGCGATCCGGGTACTCGCCGGTGACAGCGTACCCGGCAGCGGCTTCGATGCCGTCGTCGGCAACATCATTGCCAGGGACGGCAACTTCCTGACGGTTCGTGGCGCCACCGTCGTGCCGCGCGATCGTCGCGCGCATTTCCACGACGATGTCGTCGTCGAAATCAGCGATGAGACCCGCGTCTTCAAGGACGGCGACCGGGATGCCGACGTTAGCATCGCTGATCTGTCGATTGGCCAGCGGGTGACCGTTCGAGGCAACCAGCCGGACACCGACACTACGGCCGCATCTCCCGACATCCTGTTCGACGCCACCAGCGGTGCCGTGCGCATGCATCTGACGAATCTGTCGGGAACGATCAATGACATCTTCCCGGGCGAAGCGGTCATCGATCTGCAGTCCATTGATCGGCGCCGCGTATCGATCTTCGACTTCGCCGGCACCGGTCCGTCCGCAGAACAGGACGCTGATCCCGAAAACTATGAAGTGGCAACCGACATGCTTGCGCTGGCGGTCCTCGCCGAAGGCCGACCCGTCGTCGTCAAGGGCTTCCCGACGGCGTTCGGCATCGCGCCGCCGGACTTCAACGGCCGCACGGTGATCGACTTCACCGGCGTACGCAGCAAGCTCGGCGTCGGCTGGGGCGAGGAGGGCACGACCGCGCCATTCTTGAGCATCGGTAACGAAGGCATGGTGCTCGACAATCAGAACCCTGATCTTGGCGAACGCCAGTACATCAAACAGGGCCCGGTCTTCATCGCCCTGTCCGAGCTGCCGTCAGGCACCAACATCGTCGCTGACCTGATTGACCGTGCCCTGTTCTCGATCAAGACGGGCGATGGTCTACGGATGTACACGAACTTCGAGGACTTCATCGCAGACCTCACGATGAGCCTCGACGGTGAGACGGCGGCGCGATCGCTGCACGCCACGGGTCACTACGATCCCGCAGGCAACCAGTTCACCGCATCCCGGATAAACATCCTTCTTCAGTAACAACGAAAAAGGGCAGCGACCATCCGGTCGCTGCTCTTCTTTTCCTTCCCTCGATCCTGTCGTCAGTCGGCTACCGCGCCCGGTTGCACCTCAACCGGCGTCTTCATAATCACTTCGCGGTGCGGGAACGGTATCTGGATATCGTTCTCCTTAAACACATCCCAGACGGCGAGCAGCACCTTGCCGCGAATGTTGGTCAGGCCGTTCTGCGGGTCGGAGATCCAGAACCGCAGCAGGAAATCGAGCGAGGAATCGCCGAAGCCGGTTAGCCAGCACACCGGCTGCTTGCTATGAGTGACCACTCGATCCACCGAGGATGCGGCTTCGATGGCCATGCGGGAAACCTCGTGGGGATCGGAGTCGTAGGAGACGCCAAACGGAATGTCCAGCCGCACGAGTTTGTCGGTAAACGACCAGTTGACGACCTGGGTGGTAATGAAGTCCTCGTTCGGGATCAGGAACTCGCGGCCGTCGCGGGTTACCACCGAAACGAAACGCGCCCTGAGCTCACGAATCCAGCCGAAGGTCTCGCCGAGAGAGATCGTGTCCCCCGGTTTGATGGACTCGTCCATGAGGATGATGATGCCGGAGATGAAGTTCGACACGACTTTCTGCAGGCCGAAGCCGATGCCAACGCCGACGGCACCGGAGAGTACGGTGAAGGCCGTCAGGTCGATGCCCAGGCCGGACATGGCGACGAGGCCAGCGGCCGCGAAGATGGAGATGCGCAGCACCTTGCCGATCAGCACCCTGAGCGACGGCGTCAGCTCATCGGAGGCCTGGATGCGGCGGTCCAGGAAATTGCCCAGCGACGACGCGGCCCACAGCAGCACACCGAAGATGACGATGGCCCGCAGGATCGTGAGTATGGAAAGGCGGAAAGCACCGAGCTCGAAGCCGGCTTCATCGAGCAGGTTGGCGACCTCATCAGTGACGCCGAGGATCGCCGCGGACACGTAGATCCAGGCGATGATCGAGAACGCTCGTCCCAGCGCATTGCTGCGTATCGAATGCGAGAAAACGCTGATCAGGAACCAGGCCAGCGACACCAGCATCACCGAGTAAATCAGGTAGTTGCTGGT
>CAZFVT010000107.1:0-9435 GCA_964522355.1 uncultured Woeseiaceae bacterium
GCCCTGCTGGACCCCGAGAGGGTCGGCTTCCCGGTGTGCGTGTTCGTCGCCGTGGACCTCGTCGACCACTCACCCGAGATGCGCGAGAGTTTTGAGCGGCTGGTGCAGAGCACCGAAGAGATCCTCGAGTGCTTCTCTGTGACCGGCACCCACGACTACACGCTGATCCTCCGGACCCACAGCGTCGGTGAGTTCGAACAGATCCTGATGGACAAGATCCTCGCGAATGAATCGGTCGCCCAGGCCTCGTCACAGATCGCGCTCAGACAGCACAAGTATTCGACGGCCTTGCCGCTTTAGAAGCGCCTCCAAGTCACCTTAGGAGCGGCTTGGTATGCAGGAAGCATGAATGCCGCGAAGGCCATGGATGGCCGAGAGCGGTCCAGCCGCGATTTGGCTCCGAATCGCGGCTGGAAGCCGCTCCCACAGTAAATTGCGGGTGGTTCGGTCCCTGAACCCGTTGCCTGAGGTCAGGACAGGCGCTGATACCATCGGATGCAGATAAGAAACCTCGGGGGAGACGAGCATGGGCTACACGCGACGCGATTTCGTTGGGCTGGCGTCGGCGACGCTGGCGGCCGGCACGAGCGGTTTGGCCAGAGCCACTGAAGGACCGGACGATCCGCTGGGAGTCCGGCAGGACTTTCCGGCAAATATTGGTAGCACCTACCTCAACTCCCCGTACATCGCGCCCTCGCCGATCAGCGTCATGGAGGCCGGCACTGCGTTCCTGGAAGCGAAGACCAAAGACCCGGTGAGCCTCGGATCGATGCTTGGGGAAAACCAGGCCGTCCGCGAGAAGTTCGCGGCTCTCGTCGGCGCGGAAGTCGGCGAGATTGGCCTGCTTTCGACGACCAGCGAAGGCGAGAACATCGTCACCGGATCGATCGACTGGCGGCGGGGCGATAACGTCGTTATAGACACCCTGCACTACAACACAACGATGGTGCTCTACAGCGAGCTGGCGAAGCGCCACGGCATCGACGTGCGAGTCGTGCCTGACGTGGACGGCGCCATTCAACTGGATGCGATTGAAGCCAGGGTCGACGATCGCACCCGGCTGGTCTCCGTGTCCTGGGTATCGCATCGAAACGGCTTCCGTCACGACCTCGATGCCGTCGCAGAGATCGCTCATGCGAAAGGTGCTTACCTGTACGCCGACGCTATTCAGGGCATTGGTGCTCTCGATCTCGATGTCCGACAAACCGGTGTCGACTTCTTTACCTCGGGAACCTACAAGTGGTTGCTGGGCGGCTACGGCCTGGCGCCATTTTTTGTTCGCAATGAGCTGCTGGGCGCGGTGAACCCGGATCGCATCGGCTGGCGGCAGGTGGAAAGCGAGCCTTCGCCCGGGGAGTATCGCTTCTACGACGATGCGAGGAAGTTCGGCTATGCGACGCCGTCTTTCGGTGCCGTGTATCAGCTAAGTGCTGCCCTCGATTACCTGGCTGACGTTGGCGTCACCAATATCGAGGGTCACGCCGTACCGCTCGCGCGGATGCTCAACCAGGCGCTGCGCGAGCAGGGCTTCAGGGTGCTGACGCCGATCGACAACGCCTCCCAGATTGTCGCCTTCGAGCACGGCACTGACGCCGCCCGCGCCAGGGCTTCCCTGGAAGAAGCCGCTATCAAAGTGTCGTTCCGCGAGGGCGATTCCCAGGTCCGCATCGGCGTTGCGTTGTTCAACAACGCTGAGGATTGCGATCGGCTGTTGGCCACGACGAAGACCTGGATCTAGTGGATAGCGATTCCGACCGCTTCCGGCACCCCACACCTCAGACGGTGAAGTCGCCTTTCTGCACGTAGGCCTTTGCCGAGACGCGCTCACCGAGATCGTGCATCTCTTTCATGCTCGTCAGCTTCGCGTCCTCGACGAACCTTTGCCATTGTTCGAGGGACTGCCATTTGGCGATGGTCAGAACCTCCGTCGGTTCCTCGACGCCGACGACGCAAAAACTGCCCCTCGCGCCTTCTGTCGCTTCGCGAATGGCGCAGGTGGTCTTCTCCCACGCGGCAAGAAAAGCTTCCTGCCGATCTTCGGGTACCCGCCACCGGTAGATGACCTGGATCATGTGGCGTTCGCTCCCACGGGCGCCGCGTCCACAAGCGTCGCGATCACGCAGCTCGTCGCAAAGCTCGGGATCGGCTCGAAGAACCAGACGTCGCCCACCTCGCCTTCACAGGCCGCGGCGACGCAAATCGACGTGCGCATCTCGAAGGCGCCCTGGCCGGCATCCCGGTAGGCCGACTCGTCCTCGTAGGCGAGAAGCTCGTCTTTACGCGTGTGGATGATTTGCTCCAGGAAACGCCTGTCCCATTCAAGATTGATTTTTCCCGAGTCGGGCGTGCAGGGCCAGTGCGACGTGCCGCCGGTGCTGATCAGGGCGATGCGCTGCGGCAGCGCGTCGATCGCGCGACGGAGCGCCTTGCCCAGCGCCCAGACCCGGTGTAACGGCGGCAGCGGCGGCGCCTGGCAGTTGATGTTCACGGGCACTACAGGCAGATCGTAGTCGGGTGTCAGGAAGTGCAGTGGCACCGACATGCCGTGGTCGAACTTCCACTCTTCCGAGAAGCCGCTGTCTACCGTGTGCATGACGTCCTTGATGATCGCCCGAGACAACGCAGGATCGCCCGGCACTTTGCGGCGCTCGATGTTGAGCCAGTCCGGGTTCTCGATGGGTCCTTCATAGGACGCGGCCATGCCGATAATGAACGTCGGCATGTTGTTCATGAAGAAGTTCGCGAAGTGTTCCGACGAGACAACGACCAGGGCATCTGCCCGAGACGCTTCGATGGCGCGTCGCTGCCGGTCGAAAGCCGCCAGCAACCCGGAGAGACTTTCCGCGTCCGCGGTCTCCGGGCGAACGGTGATGCCCGGCGCATGACAGCAAACTCCTGCGTAGACGAGAGCCATCGGCCTTACGCTAGCTTAGCGTCCAGTGGTCAGGCACGCCGTAGTCCCGATCCTCTTGCTCGACCTCAATGACCCGACGCACCGCTGGCCGCCGCCAGACACGTTCGGCAACGCGGTCCCAGTTGGGTCGTGCGGGTACAGTTGCGATCCGCCGGTCGGTCGTCCACAGGTACAGGACGAAAAGGTAGGCATCCACGACGGAGAACTGCTCTCCCAGGGCCCAGGTCTGGTTTGCCAGCCGTTGCTCGACCTGCCCGACAGCGCCGGCCAGGTTCCGAACGCCCTGCTGTTTCACCGCGTCCTCAGCCTCACCGTTATCGCCCGCATAGGCGCTGGGCCGAAAGATTGATCGCACGTAGGCATGAACGCTGCTGGACAGAAAATTCATCCATTCATGGGCTCGATAACGCGCAAAGTCGCCGGGCCGCGGCAGCAGATTTCGTTCAGGCTGCAGGTCGCCGAGGTAGGTCAGTATGGCGTGGGTTTCGGTCAGAGTGACGCCGTCGATCACCAGCGCGGGTATCGCACCCGTCGGATTCACGGCCAGGTATTCGGGGTCGCGATTTTGCCCCTTGCGGAGATCGACCAGGTGCCGGCTATAGTCAACGCCAAGCTCCTCCAGCACGAGGTGGGCTGCCAGCGAGCAGGCCCGCGGATGGTAGTAGAGATGAATGCCTGTGGAGCCGGCCATGACGTTCTGCTTCGGCAACGTGGACAGGCGCTGATCTAAGCACAAAACCCGTCAGCGTGCGTGGCTGGAGCGATGAAGCAATCCGCACACCGGATGTCGGGGCAGCCCGGGCTAGAGCGCAAGCAGCGCGCTCAACTCGGCATCGAGCGCAAAGTCTGGCCAGGTTGATTCGGCCTGCCTGGCAGCCGTCCGGGCGTCCTCGACTCGGCCTTTTGTCGCGTATTGGCGGATCGCCTTCAGCACGTCTTCGCGACAGCCTGGATCGAGCCTGTCGACCGTGTTTGTGCCGGACCTGGTGAAAACTTCGGCGGAGACGATTTCGCGATCAACGCCGCCCAGGCTGTACTTGTACGGCTCGTTGCCAATGGTGAAGTCGTAGCGTTTGAGTCCGTTGGCAATCGCCCAGCGGATGCAGTGCGCCTGAAGCATGAGCCCAACCGAAAGATCGCGGACGCTGTCGTCCCGGCCCGCAACGTGGAACAGCGCCTCCTGCCTGGCCTTGTCGACGTAGTTGGCCTGCGCGGCGATGGGTTTGCCGTCGCGCCAGAGGATCGCCAGGTAGACCATGCCGTTGGCCAGGCCCAGCATCACCACGTCCTTGAACAGTTCGGCGAGTCGGGACGCGCGTTTCTGGCCTTTTTGCTCCGCGTGCTTCATGTACCAGAGCTTCGAAAGGATGCTGACGTCCTCGGTGTAGGTCTCGGGTCGCGACTTCCTGATCTTAAGGTGGGGGTCGCTGTCGAGCTGGCGCATGAGGCGCCTGAGTTTCTGCCGGGAGTTGGCGCTGAGACCGGCGAGATATTCGTCGAAGCTGTCCGGCAGCTCGACGTAGGGGCAGATCAGGTTATTGGTCTGTCCGTCGTTAATGAGGTGTTCGTTGGCCTTCGTGTCGAAGATGGCCGGATCGAAGGTGCGGGTGAATGAGTTTATACGGCTTTCGGGCCCACTAAAGTAGTTCAGAACGATGCGCCCGAACGGCATCTGCGAGACCGCGCCGGCAAACGCTTCGCAGACCTGCGACTCAAGGGCCGGCTCGCACAGGATCCCCGTGTAGTCCGAATCGAACACGTGACCCAGCATGTCCAGCGTGTTGGTCACGCACCGTCGTTTTTTGCTCCACCGCGTTGTGACCAGGAGCGGCAGCAGTCCCACGCAGCGATCGTCCTCCGACCAGGCCACCAGGATGCGGAACTTGCCTGCCACCCGGATGGCGACAGCGCAGAGAAAATCCGAGGAAAGGTAGAGATGTGCGTGAGGATCGGCCCTGTAGAGCTCGTCCCAGTCGACTTCGATCTCGAACAGCCGCTCGATCGTCTCGATGGATTCAATGCGCATGCCGTCATCTTGCCAATCGAAGCGCCCGTGTCCAGCGGTCCGTCAATGCGCCGGTTGGACCGGATATCGAATCACCGGAGCGAGGCCTGAGTCTATTCACGTTGTACGCCGCCAACAGCCGCCTCGGCGACGATTCTGAGTGCCCCTGTTCCCAATACCGCAGAGATACGCAGCGTGAAACAAAGCGCTTCAGGGGAGCGAGAAAGGGTTCACGTCTGAAACGTTATACTATAACATCTCTCGGCCCCGTACTGGCGGGCGCCTGACCATGCGTGCCGTCAGCAAAAAACAACAAGACTGTGCAAACCAGAATTACTGAGGACTCATAATGGACGTGACCCGCCGACTTACACCCGCCAGCCTGCTGCTGGTCGGGACTACCATGGCCGCCGCGCAGACGAACGACGTCGAAGACGGAAACGTCTACGAGGTCATTGTTCGCTCCTCGCCGCTGCAGACTGCCGTCAGCGAGGTCGTGCTGGGAACGACCGTCCTCGATCGATCCGATATCGTTCGCAACCTGGACAACACGATCGGCCAGACGCTGGCTTCGCAGCCCGGTGTCAGCTCGACCTGGTTCGGCCCCGGCGCATCCCGCCCCATCATCCGTGGTCTGGGCGGAGACCGCATCCGCATGCTGAGCAACGACATCTCTTCCTTCGATGTATCGACAGCCAGTGCAGACCACCTGGTTGCCACCGAGATGGCAACCGCGGACCAGGTGGAAATTCTTCGTGGCGCTTCGACGCTTCGGTACGGCCAGAACGCCGTCGGCGGCGTGGTGAACGTGTATGACAATCGCATCCCGCGAAGCCGCCCTGAGGACGGTTTCGACGCCGAGATCAACGCCAGTCATGCCAGCGTGGATGACGGCACGTCGATTGGCGGTATGGCCAACATCAGCCTGGGGGACAGCATCGTTTTCCATGTGGACGCCAACGACCGTGAATCCAACGTCTACGAAATCCCCGGCTTCGCGAACGAAGAGGCCGAGGAAGAAGGCATTGATGGCTGGGTCGAAAACAGCCAGTCAGAGGCAACGTCCGGCTCGGCGGGACTGTCGTGGATCGGTGATAGAGGCTATATCGGTCTCTCCGTAGGCGTTCAGGACGGCAGATACGGCCTGCCGGGCGGCAAAAAGAAAGAAGAGGAAGAGGAAGGCGAGGAAGATCCGCTCCTCGAGGAGGAAGAGGAAGAAGAAGGCCCGATCAATATCGACTTCGAACAGGTTCGATTCGATCTCGATGGTGAGTACAACTTCGACGGCGGGCTGTTCCGGCTTGCCAAGTTCCGCGTTGGGGTTGCCGACTACGAGCACACCGAGTTTTCCGGTGACGAGCCCGAGACGCTCTTCACCAACGACGAGTGGGAGGTCCGAGCCGAAACGTTCCTCAACAGCACGGATGCCGGCGCGGGCGAGATCACAGGCAGCTTTGGCATCAATTTCGCGGGCAGGGAGTTCGAGGCTGATGGTGAAGAAGCCTTTATTCCGCTGAACGAACAGTTCCGCTGGGGCGTATTCGGGCTGGGTCGGTATTCGGTCGACTCGTTTATTTTCGAAGCGAGTGCACGCGTAGACAGCCAGGAGAACGAAACGACCAACCTGGCCTTTGCAGGTGGTGATTACAGCGATACGCAAACGACGTTCTCCGGTGCGCTCACCGGTATCTACGAATTCGGCGAGGCCAGCAGTATCGGTATCAACCTGTCGCGCTCGGAGCGTGCGGCAACGGCTGAAGAGCTTTTCTCCAACGGCTTCCATCCGGCCACCAACACGGTAGAGATTGGTGACGTAAACCTCGATCCCGAGGTCGCGAACTCGATAGAGCTGTCTTACAAGACGACGGTAGGTGGATTCGGCTTTGGCGCCAACGTCTACTTCACCGACTACAGCGACTTTATTTTCCTCAACCCGACCGGCGACCTGTTTGAAGAAGGCGACCCGTTCCCTGCCGACGAAGGCATTCCGGTCTTCGCCTATCAGCAGGCGGATGCAGAGATCTACGGTTTCGAGGTCGAAGCGGACTTTATGGCCGTGGAAACAGACACCTACAGCCTGAGTTTCGACGGCGCCGTCGACGTAGCTCGCGGACAGACCACGGAAGACACAACTTTCGGTGGTGTCGACAATGTTCGCGACGAGTTCACGCCGCTGGGAACCGGTGCAACCGCCGTACCTGCCGGCAATCTGCCGTTTTTCCCACCGGCCCGCTTCCTCGGCGGCATGAACGTCGATTACGCCCCACTAAGGTCTAGCCTGCGGCTGGAAGTTCAGTATGTGGCCGAGCAAAACCGCGTCGGCGAAGTCCCGGAAGGCAGCGAAGTTGAGATCCCCGGCACCATACCTACGGAAAGCTACACTTTCCTGAACCTGTACCTGGACGTGCAGCCGTTCCGGAACGCCGAGAACATCACGCTGTCGCTGCGCGGACGCAACCTGACGGATGAGTTTGCACGGTCCGCTACGTCCTTCCTGGTTGAGGCAGCACCGCTTCCGGGTCGAGACATTCGCGTTGGACTAAACGTCCGGTTCTGATCGCTCACGCGGCCTGCGGCCAAGACCAGAACGGCGCCACTTGGACGAGTGGCGCCGTTTTTCTTTGTGGTGATGTCAACGGGGCGCGGACAGGTGCTGAATCAAGCGGATCGGCAAATGTGGGAGCGGCTTGACGTGCAGGAAGCATTAATGCCGCGAAGGCCATGGATGGCCGAGAGCGGTCCAGCCGCGATTTATCGCAATTTTGAGAATAAAAGCGGGCTACGGGAATCAGAGATGGGTGGCGGTAGGAATTCTCTGCCGTTTGTGACGGCTATAAGAATCGCGGCTGGAAGCCGCTCCCACGAGCTCTTACTCCGACAGAAACACCGCCACCAGATTGCTGCTACTGCTGACCCGCCTCGAGCGTGCACTCATAGGCCTTTATCTGCTCGCCCGGTACCCACCGCCAACTGCCCTCCAGAGTCACCGGCTCAGTAAAGTTCTGCGGATCTGTAGTTGTCACATTCCAGTCGAGACGATTTCCGTCATCGCTCAGCGTGAAGTTCTCAACAATGACCGCGTCAGTGCTCATCGGCGAGCCAACGTCATCGAAGAACGGGTAGTCGACCTGCGTTGTGGTAACAACCAGGGTGCTGCCTTGCCACCGGCCGGTGGACTGCCCCATGTGCGGCCGCGCCGGATCATCGGCGCTCGGATTCGCCGTCATGCGTATCGTCCGCAATCCGTCCCATTCCTCCAGGCGCAGGGTAATCGTGTCGCCGTTGTCGATGAACTCAATGGGATAGGGGTTATCCATAGCCGCGGGAACGCCCGGTGGGATGCAGCGCAGCGCCGGATCATCGACCAGGGGGTTCCACGCATCTTTCGCGGCCTGGGCCGCTGCGGTGAGTGGCCACACGTGCAGGCCACTGCCGGTGTTGGGACGCTTGTCTGGCGTCCACACGCGAAAGATTCCGGCCGCCTCGGATTCGGCCGCCTCGGCGAGCGCGCCGGGGATCTCCAGGGGCGTGGGCAGCGGTTCGTCAGATTTCCTGTCCAGGTTTGAGGCCAGGTTGGGGTTGAGGACAATCTCGTCGCCGTTCTCTGCAAATAGCGACACGACAAACATTTCGTTTCGTCCGTGCCGGGATGGAATACCCCAGACCCGCAGGTTCGTGCCGACATTGATGACGGATCTGCCAACGCCGAACCGCTGGAGCGTGTTTACGGACCCCGACTCCATTCTCCAGCTTGTGACGCTCCCATCGTCAGCCGTGACGTCCATCGTGAATCGCACGTGCGGGTTCCGCCACAACACGGAGCTGATCTCACCCTCAAGCTCAACCGAGGAATTCGTGTCGTAGAATGCGCCGAAAGAATGATGCGCCTGGGCGCTGAACGAACAGGCCAGGCTCAGCATCGCCACAAACAGTCTCTTCACCGCTACTCCCCTTTCCTCTCGTCGCCGGCATTGCCGCGCGACGCCAGGCTGCCATGAGACATTAATGTTGGACTCACGCGCTCTTCATGCAACCGCCGGACTAGATTAACTGTTGTGCCGTCTCGTTCCTCAGCTGCTCCAGCCAGTGCATGAACTCTGTTCCGCCCGTGCCCATAGGATTCTCGACGCGTTTCGCGACGAACGCGGCCGCCATCTTCAGGTGCAGGGTTCGGAACTCCGTCAGCGCGCGCAGGCAGTCGTTGTAGGCCTCGGTCAGGCTGGACGAATCGGCCTTTAGAACAAACTGACGAACAGCTTTGGTATCAATGTCGTTGAGCAGGCGTCGATGGGGCGCCGGCATCGAGGCTTTCATCGCCTCGAGGTGTTCGGTCAGACCCCCTTCCCGGTGTTCGACGCCAAGAAACGCCTTGATGGCGGGAATCGCCGTGCTCTGCGCGCCGGTCTGGCCGCGAAACGTCTGCGGCTCGTTCCTGAATTCGGTAACGCCCTCATAGACAATATCGTCGAAGCCGAACAGGTAAGGCCGCAGGGTGTGGAAGTAGGTCTCCGGTTTG
>CAZFVT010000108.1:0-9361 GCA_964522355.1 uncultured Woeseiaceae bacterium
CTATGGGATGGCGCTCTATTTTCCCGGACCGAATTCGTTTACCGGCGAATCCGTCGTCGAGTTCCACGCCCACGGTGGACCCGTCGTCGTGGGCCTCTTGATTGATGCCGCCATGGCACAGGGTGCACGTCGTGCCGAGCCCGGCGAGTTCTCCAAGAGAGCTTTCCTGAACGGCAAACTGGACTTGTCCCAGGCCGAGGCGATAGCCGACCTCATCGGCAGCGGAACACGACAAGCCGCGGCGGCGGCGCTGCGCTCGCTAACTGGCGCGTTCTCCGAAGTGGTGCACGAGCTGGTGCTCCAGGTAAGGGAGCTCCGAACCTACGTCGAAGCGGCGATTGACTTTCCGGACGAGGATATCGATTTCCTGTCAGATCTGGCGCTCGCGCGCCGTATTGATCTGTGCCGGGAGAAGTTTGACGAAGTTACGGCTGCAGCAGAAAACGGGCGAGTACTCCGGGACGGCCTGCAGGTCGTCATCATGGGACCACCCAACGCCGGTAAATCGAGCCTCCTGAACGCCCTTGCCGGCAGCGAAGCCGCAATCGTGACCGACATTGCCGGTACCACGCGCGACGTCCTTCGCGAGCACATCAACATCGACGGCCTCGCCGTAGAACTCATAGACACCGCGGGTCTCCGTGAAGATCCGGGTGTGATCGAAGCGGAGGGCATTCGTCGCGCGCGGTCGGCCATGGAATCAGCCGACGCCATACTCTGGCTAGCCGACGTTACCGCGAGCGCGTCCGAGCCGCCCGAGGTGAGCGACGAACGGCCGGTGCTAAGAGTGTTCAACAAGGTCGACCTGGGCGGCCAGCCAACCGGCCGACGGGAGGAGGGGATTTTCCTTTCAGCCCTGACCGGCGCCGGGCTGGGTGAGCTTCGCGAGGCGCTAAAATCACTGGCCGGCTTCACGAGCGGCACCGAAGGCACGGTGACGGCCCGCCAGCGTCACGTCGACGCGCTGCTTCGGGCCCGGCAGCATTTCGACACGGGCGCCCGCGCGCTAAGCGAGCAGGTGGCCGGCGAGATTTTCGCCGAAGAACTGAGGCTGTCGCTGGATGAACTCGGCACGATAACCGGGCACATATCCAGCGACGATCTTCTGGGCGACATCTTCTCGTCCTTTTGCATCGGCAAGTAGGCCTATGGCAGCCCGTCGCAACAAAACGGTGTCGGCAGGATGATGAAAGACTTCGCAGAACGACTGACCACGCTCCGGCGTGAATTCCATCAGCATCCGGAGCTTGGTTTCCAGGAAGACTGGACCAAGTCGAGGATTGCGGCCCGGCTCCGCGAACTAGGCATCGAAACCCGCGAGGGCGCCGGCGTGGTCGGCCTGCTTCGGTCCGGTGAAGGCGGCGCCACCATCGCCTTACGCGCCGATTTCGACGCCCTGCCGATCGCCGAGATCAACGACTTCGCGCATCGCTCACAGCGGTCGGGCGTCATGCATGCCTGCGGCCATGACGGTCACACAACGATGCTGCTGGGTGCCGCGGAGCTGCTGGTCGAAGAACCCTCGTTCGATGGCACGGTCGTGTTTCTTTTTCAGCCAAACGAAGAACATGGTCTCGGCGCACAGGCCATGATCGAGGAAGGCGTGCTGCAGGACTTTGGCATCGAAGAGATCTACGGCGCGCACAACCTGCCCGGTGAACCTGCCGGACGTATCTCCACCCGGCCCGGGGTCATCTGTTCCAGCGAAAGCCTGTTTGAGATTGAGATCACGGGCCGAGGTGGTCACGCGTCCATGCCGCATGTCGGACGAGAGACGCTGACCCCGGGTGCCGAACTTGTTCTTGCGATGCAGACCATCGTCTCGCGAAAGCTGCCGCCAGCCTCGGGCGCCGTGGTGTCAGCCACAGAGTTCATTACCGACGGCCAGCGCAATGTGCTTCCTGGCAAAACCATCATCAAGGGCGATGCGCGTGCCAGAGCGCCAGAAGATCGCCGGCAAATCGAAGAGAGCCTTCGGGAAATTGCTGCAGGCGTAGCTGCCGCACACGGCGTCGAAATTGCCGTCGATTTCAGGACCGAGTTCATAGAGGCCATCAACGCGCCGCAAACGATAGAGCACGTCATCGCGGCGGCCGAGGCTGCCGGCCTCGAGGTCGATGGCGACAGGTCGGCAATGACCTTTTCCGACGACTTCGCGAACTTCGCGGCCGCTGTTCCGGGATGCTACCTGCTGATTGGCAACGGTACGGAGGGAGCGAGCGGTCGGCCGTTGCATTCCGCCGATTACGATTTCAATGATGCCGTGCTGCCCGTGGGTGCTCGCCTGTGGGCTGAGCTGGTCAGGGATCGGCTTGCCCGGCCGAAAGCACAGGGGTCTCGATGAGTATTTCTCACCAGGCGGGTGCGCCGACCTTCGACGACGCAGCCAGGACGGTGATCTCCGAGGAAGACTTTGGGCAGGCCTGGGAAGAGATTACTCGGTGGCAGGGCTACGCGGCGACACCGTTGCACTCGCTTGAGAGCCTCGCCGACACGCTCGGCGTCGGCGCCGTCCACTACAAACATGAAGGTCCCCGATTCGGTCTTGGCAGCTTCAAGGCGCTGGGTGGCGCCTACGGCGCGCAGTGTGTGCTTCGCGAGGAACTCTCGCGTGCTTTAGGCACCGAGGTGTCGCTGGCAGACGTGAGAAACGGTCGGTGGCGCTCGGAGATTTCGCAACGAACCCTCGTTTCTGCCACCGACGGCAACCATGGCCGATCGCTGGCCTGGGGCTGTGAGCGGTTTGGTGCCCGATGCCGCATCTACATTCATGCCGAGGTCAGCAGCGGGCGCGAAGCCGCTATTCGCAGCTTTGGCGCAACCGTTGAGCGGATCAACGGCGACTACGACGAGTCCGTCGCAATTTGCCGGGAGGAAGCCCAGGCCAATGGGTGGCTGGTGATATCAGACACGTCCTGGGAAGGCTATGAAGATACGCCGCGCGCCGTCATGGCGGGCTACGGCGTCATGTTCCGAGAGGTGTACGAACAGCTTCCCGCTGCGCCCAGTCACCTGTTCGTGCAGGGCGGCGTGGGCGGCCTCGCCGCTGCGGCGGCCGCTTCCAGCCGGCAGCTCTGGGGAGGCGACGCTCCCCGAATCATTGTGGTTGAACCGGAACTGGCAGCCTGCCTGTTTGCCAGCGCTCGAAGCCGTGCAATGACCGTAGTAGCCATTGATAGCGAAACGATCATGGCCGGTTTGTCCTGCGGTGAGCCGTCGCCGCTGGCGTGGCGCGTGCTCGAAAGCGAAGTCGCCGACTATCTGACCATTGCGGACGAGCTCGTGCCGCCGGCCATGCGACTCCTGGCCCGCGCGGAAAACGGCGATCCCGTCATTGAAGCCGGGGAAAGCGCGGTAGCGGGACTCGCTGCTTTGATGGCCTGCAGTCGGTCGCGTGCGCTGCGAGACGCGATCGGACTGTCTGCTGATTCCGAGGTGCTGCTGTTGGGCACCGAAGGGGTGACGGATCCCCAGATATTCGCCGAAATTATGAGCGCCGCGTAGTCATGCGCATAGCGTTGCAAAAGGCACAACCGGAGCAGTCGATGAAACTACCGACGAAGCGAATTCCGACAGTGCTGGTCGCGATCGCGGCGCTGATCGCCCAAGCGGGGTGTTCGGCGACCCCGGCTGCGACACCGAAGATTTTCCTCTGCGACGAACACGCCAATCGCTACGACACGGCAGAAGAAGCGCTGGCCGCCGGACTCGACTACGCCCAGTTCGGAGCGACCTACTGTCCCGAGTACAAAATGCACCCGAGCTGGGATGCGAACCGCGACGGAGAGAACGACTGCTACGATGACGGCAGCTGTAGCGCTGACGCCGACTACATGTCACCCCGCCCGAATTAGATCCAATCCCGCCGCCTATGCCATAGAGTTATTTGACAATAATCGGCGGGCGGCAAAACTGTGACTCGCCTCCTGCCGGGAATCCGGGCAACCACTAAATTCCGAGGCAACCGACACTGGCCGATTAGCAAGGGACACCTACATGATGGGACGGGCACTGCTTTTTTCACTGCTTATGCTGGGCTTCGCCGCTGCGGCGAATGCCGAGTTCAACTACACCTTTATCCAGGCCAACTACACCCAGCTCGACCTCGACGGTGGAGATGGTGACGCGATCGGTCTCAGCGGTTCCTACGCGCTGACCAACGAGTTTCATATCTTCGGTGGCGCTGAGTTTTCGGATCTCGACTTTGGAATTGATGCCAGCACCTGGGCGGCGGGTTTTGGCTACAACACTTCACTGTCGCCGGTTCTCGACGTTGTCGCACAGGCATCGCTGCAAAACGTTCAGGTGGACACGCCGTTCGGTGACGGGGATGACACCGGCATCGGCCTGAACGTTTTCCTGCGTTACGCGCTCACGGACCTGGTCGAGTTAAACGGCGGAGTAAACTACGTCAACTTCGACGACAGCGGCAGCAACACCGGTTTTTCCGGCGCCGCGCTGTTTAACGTGACGTCGCGCTTTACCCTTGGTGTCAATATGGTTCTGGATGACGACGTGGACGCGTTCGGCGTGATCGGTCGACTCTACTTCTAAGCGCCACGACGGCGAGTTGTAGACATAGATAAAGCCCCGGCCAACGGCCGGGGCTTTTTCTTTGTGCAGGGCGTCAGCCCAACAGGCCTTCGCGGCGGTAGAGCCGGGTGGTGGCGAATACCAGCAGCAGGCCCAGCGCCATCGTTCCCGAAACCGAGAGCAACACATAAAGCCAGTTAATCGCCTCGTTCTTGATCAGGCTGACGATCAGGAGATGCTGGCTCATCGACGGGATGAGCATCATCCAGGCTGTCGGCCGAATCATCAGGATACTGACGACCAGGATCGGCAGGGTCGGGGCGAGAATGACGGCGGTCAGCCAGGTCTGCGCCTCTTTGTAGCTCTTGGTGAACGAGGCAATCAGAGTCATGAGCGATGCGCCGATAAGCGTAAACGGCAGCAGCAGCAGAAAGGCCGACACCACCACGTCAAGGCCGAAGTTGGGCGCAAGCCCCAGCTCCTGTAGCGGCAGGAACTTGAGAGTAAAGTGAAACGCCGTTAACGACAGCGCCAGCGACAACGCCATGAACAGGCAGGCGGCAGCAATCTTGCCGACGATCAGGTGATCGCGAAGCACCGGCAGGCAAAGCAGTGGCTCGAGCGATCCGCGCTCGCGTTCCCCGGCCGTCGAGTCGATCGCGAGGTTCATGCCACCGGTCAGCAGGGAGGCGATAAAGAAGTAGCTCAGCATGCCGAGCAGAATCGCAGAGCGGCCGCTGGGCGTGGAAACATCGACCTGGTCGATGGTGAGCGGCTGCAGCACGGTCGGGTTCACGCCGCGTACCGTCAGCCGCATGATCGCGAGCTGCTGGTTGTACAGGCCCAATGCGCGCACCGCCCGCCGGGCATCGCGCTCGGCCGTGGTGTTCGCCTGGTCGGTGATCACCTCGATTCTGACCGGCGTGCCGCTCGAGAGATCTTCATCGATGCTCTCCGGAATGACGACCACGACGTCCTGCTCGCCGCTTCTGACACTCTCGATCGCGGCCTGGCGCGAGGCGGGCGGATCAACAAGGTTCAGGTTCTGGCTTTCCAGGAAGGTGACGAGGTTCGGGGCGTAATCCGCCCCGATCACAGGCACATCCAGCGCTTCGTTCGCGGAGTCGATCGCCCGGCTGACCGACAGGTTAATAATCACCGCAAACAGGACCGGTCCGAAGATCGGGCCCATGAGCAGCGCCGAAATCAGGGTACGTCGATCGCGGAAGTTATCCACGACCTCTTTGAGGAACACGCTGCGGATGGTTCTCACGCCGCGTCCTCATCTTCATGGAACGGCTCGATGGCCTTGACGAAGGCGTCCTCAAGATCCCTGCAGCCGGTTCGTTCGCGAATACCCTCGGCGCTGTCGTGCATGGCGACCTGGCCGGCCGCGATGATCACGATCTCATCGCAGAGTGCAGCGACTTCCTGCATGACGTGGCTGGAGAACAGCACGCAGCGCCCTGAAGATCGCAGGTCGCGAATGAGATCACGAAGTGAGCGAGTGGCCATTACGTCGAGGCCGTTGGTGGGTTCATCCAGGATCACGTTGCCCGGCTGGTGAACCAGCGCGCGCGCCAGCGAGACGCGGGTTCTCTGGCCTTGGGAAAACCCCTTGGTCTGACGATCGGCAAACGGGCCGATGCCGAGATCGTCGATGACGGTCTGCACGCGTGAGTCGATGACTTCACGGTCGAGGCCGTAGAGCGTGGCGTAATAGCGAATGTTCTCGCGCGCCGTCAGATGCGGGTAGAGGCCGGAGCCATGCGGCAGGGTGCCGATGCGCGCTCGTGCCTGAAGCGGCTGGGCCACGACATCGGTGCCATCGATCTGGGCGGTGCCGGAGTCGGGGCGGATGACCGTGTAAAGCATGCGCAGGGTCGTCGACTTGCCGGCGCCGTTGGGACCAAGCAGGCCGGTGATCTTGCCGTCCTCGGCGCTGAAGCTGACGCCGCGAACGGCGTGTACGTCACCGAAAGACTTGTGAACGTCGTCGACCTTGATCATGGCGCGGGACCGGAAAAGTCCAGGAAGAACGGCATCGCAAAGTGGCGCTCGAAGCAGCTCGAATCCACGGCCGTGACGTCGAGCCCGTTGACGAACTCTGCCATCACGTCCGGCGTGCAGCCTCGGGGCGCGAGGCCATGTCCCTGGGATCGACCGGTTAACAGCAGCGCCCTATCCAGGTCGACGGCCGCCATCTCTGCGTAGCCCGGCGGGGTGATCGGGTCGACCTCACCGGAGAGCAGCAGCACCGGGATATTGGTGGCGAGTGGCTGCTTGAAGTCGTCATCCATGACGCCCTCGGGCCACACCGAACACATCGTGATCAGGGATTCACGCAGCAGCGGGCCGATGTAGGTCGCGGCCAGCTCCTCATCGCTGACGGCTTCACCGGAGAAGAACGGCGCGTCTTCCGTGCAGACGACCGCATTGTGCATACCGCCGGCCATCGATTCGGTGAGGCTGTCGCGAATGTTGATGAACTGCGCCGCGATCGGCAGGAAGTTGCCGTCCGCGGCTTCATTGATCATCAGCGGCAGCATTGCGATGGTCATCGGGTGGTAGCTCATCAAACGAATAGCGCCGCTTAACGCATCGTCGTTAAACTCAAGAGTCTCCGGCCGACCGCTGAACGGGTGCGGCAGGTCTACCGTTACGGGTGACTCGGCAAGATCGGCCGCCAGCGACGCAAAGCGTTCGGACAGATCGGGAAAGGCATCTGCGCAGCCCGGCTCTTCGGTGCAGCGGCTAAACACTGCTTCAAGCGCGCGCTGGGCTTCGAGCGCAATGGCCGGCCCCAGTGCAAGCTGTGGCGGCACGACGCCGTCGAGAATCACGCTGCGCGTCGATTCGGGGTAGCGCCTCGCGAAATGCTGCGCGACCCGGCTGCCGTAAGAAACGCCGTAAAGATTAATCGGGCCGTAGCCCAACGCCTGTCGAACCGCTTCGATGTCGGTAACCGCCACGCTGGTCGTGAAGAACCGCGGATCGTAGGGCAGGTCGTTCAGGCAGGACTCGGTGGCTTCCAGCGTCTGTTCCACGCTGTACTCGATCTGCACGACGTCTTCGTCGACGTCGCAGTTCATGAGTGCTGACTTGCCAGTGCCGCGCTGGTCGATCAGCAGCACGTCCCGGTCTCGTCTGAGTGGCTCGAAGGCGCTGAATACGCTCGCATAGAAAGTGCTTGAAGCCTGCCCGGGACCGCCGGCGATCGGCACTATCGGGTCGCCGGCCGGTTCGAGGGTCAGGGCGGCAACAACGGCGACAAACAGTTCGATGGTCTCGCCGTCCGGGTTCTCGGGATTGAGCGGCCGAACGAAGTTGCCGCAGCGCGCCTTGATGCCGGGAAACTCGGGCCCAGCGTTTATCCGGCAATCCTCGAGCTCGAGCGTGGCGGCTGGAGTCTGGGCAGCGGACGGATGCCCGGTGAGGAGCGCCGTCAAAAGCCCGATAAACACGGTGGTTGCGATCGATATCCGCATGCGCCCAGCTGGAGGCCGCTAAAGGTGCGCGCAATATCCCAGATTGCCGGGGAGGCTGCAAAACACCAGTTCTCAGGTCCTGGCATTCGTCGACAACGGGGTCTGTACGCTGGCGGCCGGGCGACAGAGCCATTACACTGCGCGACCCGAGTTAACACCCTGAACAGTCAACGAAAACTATGGCTTCAGCAACGACATTCGACGTTATCGTGGTCGGCGGCGGACACGCCGGCACCGAAGCGGCTCTCGCGGCGGCACGTGCCGGCGCGAATACGGCGTTGCTGACCCAGAAAAAAGCGACGCTCGGCCAGATGAGCTGCAACCCGGCGATTGGTGGTATCGGCAAGGGCCACCTGACTCGCGAGATCGACGCTTTGGGCGGTGCCATGGCGCAGGCGATCGACCGGGCCGGAATTCAGTTTCGCACGCTCAATGCGAGCAAGGGACCGGCGGTTCGTGCGACCCGGGCGCAGGCTGACCGGGTGCTTTATCGGGGCGCGGTTCAGGCCATCCTGGGGTCGGCCCCGAGCCTGACGATCCTGGAACACTCGGTCGAGGATCTCGTTGTCGAGTCCGACGCGGTTACCGGTGTGTTAACGGCAGAGGGCAATATCTACCGCGCGCCGTCAGTCGTGCTGACGGTCGGTACCTTCCTCGGCGGGCGGATTCTCGTCGGCGATGACGAGCGACCGGGCGGCCGCGTCGGCGACGCGCCGTCCAACCGCCTGGCCGACCGGCTGCGCGAGCTGCCGTTCACCGTCGCCCGCCTGAAGACCGGTACGCCACCAAGACTGGAAAGCAGTAGCCTCGATTACGGTCGCATGGTCGAGCAGCCGGGCGATGAGCCGCGACCGGTGTTTTCCTTTCTGGGCAGCCGAGAGCATCATCCGCGCCAGGTGAGCTGCCACATCACCCGAACGACCGTCGAGACGCATGACATTATTCGTGAATCGCTTGATCGTTCGCCGATGTACGCGGGCCTCATCGAAGGCGTCGGGCCGCGCTACTGCCCGTCCATCGAAGACAAGGTCGTACGTTTCGCAGATCGCGATGCGCACCAGATTTTCGTCGAGCCCGAGGGACTGACTTCGGACGAGGTGTATCCGAACGGCATCTCGACGAGCCTGCCGGCGGACGTCCAGGAGCGCTTCGTCCGGTCGATCGTCGGTTTCGAAAATGCGGTCATCACCCAGCCCGGCTACGCCATCGAGTACGACTACTTCGACCCGCGCGAGCTGCGCCGAACGCTTGAGACCCGCTTCGTCGAAGGTTTGTACTTTGCCGGCCAGATCCACGGCACGACCGGCTACGAGGAAGCAGGTGCGCAGGGTCTGCTGGCG
>CAZFVT010000109.1:0-9353 GCA_964522355.1 uncultured Woeseiaceae bacterium
CCCACATTGCCGGGAGTCTCGGAAACGAGGTGGTGCGCATGGGCGACCTGATGATCGAAGAGTTTCACCGCGACCAGGCCGGGCCTCTTCCAGCGACAGCGAAACGGGTGCCGGCAGGCCGGCGATCTCGGCGATTGCGCGGCTGAAGGCGCCGGACGTGCGGTGATCGCCGTCGCCAACGTTGTACAGGCCGGCTTCCCGATTGGCCGAGAGCGCGGCCAGGCAGCATTCGACCAGGTCGTCGACGTGAATGCGGTTGCCGGGACCTGAATCCTCGTCACGCAGCACTTCGCCACCCTCCGCCAGCCGGTCGAGTCCAAGCCGCTCCGGCCCATAGATGCCGGGGACGCGCAGGATGACGAGTTCGGCACCGGTTCCGTTGCAATAGTCTCGCGCTGTTTCTTCAGCAGCAACGCGTCGTCTGGCGCGGTCGGTTGCTGGTGCCAGCGGGTCGGATTCGCTGACGCTATCGCCGCCTCGGTCGCCGTAGACGCCGGTGGTGCTAATGAGGACCAACCGACGTGGTGGAGACGAGAGCCGTCTCAGCAGCCCCTCGAGCCGCGGGTCGTCGTCGCCGCTGCCCGGTGGCGGAACCGTGTAAAGCAAAGCGTAAGTCGGGTCGACCTCCAGCGGCGTCTGGTCGCTGGCATCGAGGTCCACGATGACGGAGCGGCCCGCCGCGGATGACGGCTGTCGTCCCAGCGCGATTGATGCCTCAGTCGGAAGTCTTTCGAGAACGCGCCGACCGAGGTAGCCGGCGCCGGCCACCACTACCGTATCGGCGGTCAGCTTGTCGCTCCCGTCGACGGCTCCGGTTCCAGGTGCGGCAGGGCCGGCACGTCGCCGCCGGAGACAAGCCCAAGGCCCTGGTGGAACGCCTCGGCGGCGGCCTGGGTTTCACCGAGCTGGCTGAGCAGGCGGCCATAGTCCTGGTAGGCTTCGGCCGACGGCGCGATCCCGATGACAGTTTCGAGATAACTCCTCGCTTTGCCCCACAGCTCGTTCCTGAGGCAGAGCCGCGCCACCGTCAGCAAGAGTGAAGGGTCGTCAGGATGGTCGGTTAGCCACCCCTCGGCTTTGCTCAGTCGCTTACTCGCATCACCGCCCTCGATCTGCCCGAAGAGCACGACCAGCGGGTCCAGCCAGCGCCGCTTCAGCGCGGCGATAATGCCCTTCTCGGCGACAGCGCCCGCGCCGACGCGGACCAGCGCGCCGTAGTAGGCGATCAGTATCCGTTCCTGCTGGCGCAGGCCCTTGGGAACGCTCGACCAGCGCTTGCCGACTTCCGCTTCGTCCACGGCAACGGCGAGTTCCTCCTCGTGAACCCGTATCGACCATTCGTCGAGCAGCTCCGCATCCAGCCGTCCGTGCTTGCGCAACCGCGGCAGCAACGAGTGCAGGTTTGGCCAGTCTTCGAGTCGAAAGTACAGCCGGCCCAGCAGCGACACGGCACGCGCATGATCGGGCGTGCTTTCCTCGATTTTGCGCAAGGTAGCGAGTGCCGACTCATACTGCTTCTGATCGATCTGGAATTCAGCCTGGGTCAGCAGCACCGCGTTGGCCGCTTCAGGCGTCTCTTCATAAGCAAGTTTCAGCCAGTCGTCGCGGCGCTGATCCTGTCCAAGCAGGTGGGCGGCGCGCGCCGCCTGGAGATAGTTCAGAAGCGGCGCGTCGCTAACGCCGGCGGCGCGGACGAGCAGCTTTTCGCCGCGGGCGAAATCGCCCTCGGCAATCCGGATCATGCCCTGCGTCAGTCGGGCGCCGGCGCGGTCACTCTTGTAGCGACCATAGGCCCGGCCGAGTTTACGGGGAGTCTGCACGACCTTGAGGATCGCCCAGGCGATAAACGCAAACGTCAGCAGCAGGCCGATCAGCATGACCAGGGACATCTCGATGACCCACTGGCGGAAGTTGATGACGACGTAACCCGTGTCCTCAAACGCGAAGGCCACCGCGAGCGCGGCGACCAGCAGCGTAATGATGACAATCAGCCCGGTTTTCATTGGCCGGGCTCGCTCTCCGTAGCTGGCGCTTCAGCGGACGCTTCTGGTTCTGCGGGTTCCGCGGCGCTGAAGGCGATGTACTGGCGCAGCAGCCTGAGCGAGGCAGAAATGTCCGGAAGCTCGCCGATGATTGATCCATCGCGCAGGTCATTGATGGTTGCCAGCGCGCTTTGAACCGGCGTGCTGCCGACGTCGTAGTACTCGCGGAGCCAGGCATTGGCGTCATCCAGGCTTTGTTCGAACAGCGCCTGTTCACCGGTCAGCAGGGAGAGTCTTGCGGCCTGGAACTGAAGGGCCAGATTGGCGCGAAGGTAGTAGACAGCTTCGGGCGCCATCAGCGGGCGAGCCGCTTCATCGGTGCGTCGAATGTCGATGAACCCGCTGAAGGCATCGCCCAGCGTGGTCATGGCCCGGTCGAAGCCGCCGGGCGCTTCCTCAGGTGTGGTCTCAGGCGCTTCGTCGGCGCTTGGCCGGCGGGTCAGCAACTCCTCTCGAATGGGCAGGGAATCGACGATCCGCGACAGGCTGGCGAGCGTGACCGCCGTGCCCGCGATGTCCGGCAGGTCGAGGGCCTCGAGTGACTGCAGCTCGCTGGAAACCTGCCGGCGGATGTCGGTGAGTCCGGGGTCGTCCAGCTCAACAAGTCGTTCATCCGCCATGCGCAGCGCCTGCTCGGCGACCGCCGCGTTGCGCGACAGCTCAAGCTCGGCGTTGGCGATCTGCATGAAGTACTCGGCCTGGGAGAGCAGCCACGCATCTTCGGCGCCGGTCGACAGGCCCCTGAGGGTCGACATGGAGCGCTCGATGCTGGCGACACGGGCGGGCACCGAATCGATGAGATCAAGCCGCCGTTCAAAGCTGCGCTCGAGCGCATCGACGTCAGCCTGGACAGTGCCGTCGGTCGCCGCCATGCGGGCGATTCGCTCTTCGAGGGTCGCCAGCGCGACGCGCAGCTCATCGCCTTCGGCCGAGGCGTCGGCGAGCGCGGAGCGCAGGCGAGCGATCTCCGCAGTGCTCGAATCGATCAGGCCGATAACGTCGGTGTTGCCGCTTGCCGCCAGCCCCTCAAGCTGCTGTCGCGTGCTCGACCACAACAAGCCGGTGCCGGCGAGCGCTCCGATGGCCAGCACCGTGGCGGCGATGGCGAAAATCAGTGGCGACCGGGAGCGCCGCGGGGCGGCGACCAGGTCATCGTCGACGAAGACCGCGTCGCTGCCCTCGTCATTATCGGAGGCGCCTGCCTCGTTGTTGCCGGCAAGCTCGTCGTCCTCGCTGCCGGCATCCTTGTCCGCTTCACTGTTCATTGGGGGTTTGCTCGTCCTGGCCGCCCGCGATCAACGCTTCCACGATCGACGCGGCGTCGACTCCCGCCGACTGAATCCAGCGTGCACCGGGCAGCCGTTCCTGAAGGGTTTGTATCACACGTCCGCCGGGAGCGACCAGTGTGCCGCGGCCCATCGCGGCAATGGCCTCGGCAGACAGAATCGCCTCCAGGCAATCCATGGTTTTAACGCTCATGATGACTGTCGCCTGCACGGCGCCAGATCCGAGCGATGCTTCAATCGCTTCGCGTTCGCTCTGCTCGACGTTACGCGGTATCACGGAGTATGCGGACAGGTACTGCACCGTCGCGCCGCGCTCGGTCAGCGTCTTCGCCAGCAGCTCTCGCCCGGGATCGCCGCGCACGATGGTTACGGTTTTGCCGGCCACCGACTGGAGGGACGTGTCAGCGAGCAGGCTTTCGCTGTCGAAGCCGCTGGCGGGGCGGATGTCGACCTCAATGCCGTCTGCTTCGAGCGCCGATGCGGTTGCGGCTCCGATCGCGGCTATCTGGCGCGGCGACGTCGCCCGGTCGAGGGCACCTTGTCCAAGTCTCGCCGCGTTGGCGCTGACAAAGATGATGATGTCGGCCGGAGCAAGCCCGCCAATTGACGTTGCCATGCGGTCCGGCGGATGTCCGAGCACCTCGAATGCCGGAAAGGCGATGGGCTCGCCGTTGGCCGCGCGTATCGCCTCGATCAGTACTTTGGCCTGGTGTTCCGGTCGCGTGACCAGAACGGCAACGCCGTCGAGCGTGCCCGCGGGCACCTAGGCCTCGGTTGCCAGCAACCTGGCGGCGCCAAGTTCGAGCAGGCGATCGGCAAGCGCAAGACCAATGGCCTCGGCGTCGGCCCGTGAGCCGGACTGGCTCTCGCGCAGGATCTGGCCGCCGTCGGCGCTGGCGACGAGCCCGGTCAACGACAGCTGGTCGTTGTCGAGCACCGCGAAGCTGGCCACCGGAGACTGGCAGCTGGCCTCAAGTCGACGAGCAATCGCTCGCTCCGCGGTGGTCGTCGCCTTGGCATCCCCGTCTTCCAGCTTCGCCAACACGGCGGCGAGTTCCGGGGCGTCATCGCGACACTCGATGCCGACCACGCCCTGTGCGGCCGCCGGCAGCAGTTCATCGACGGTAAACGTCGTCGTGATGCGCTCGTTGAAACCCAGCCGTTCAAGTCCCGCGCAGGCCAGCACAATTGCGTCGTAGTCACCGGCGTCGAGCTTTGCCAGGCGCGTGTTCACATTGCCCCGCAGCGGGTCGATCCTGAGATCGGGTCGGCGCGCCAGGATCTGTGCCTGTCGTCGAAGGCTCGAGCTGCCAACCCGTGCGCCTTCGGGCAGGTTTTCGAGGGTATAGGCCTCGGCGGATACCAGCGCATCGAAGGGATTGGCGCGTTCCAGTACGGCGGCCAGCATGAAACCCTCGGGCAGCTCGGCCGGCACGTCTTTCATTGAGTGCACCGCGATGTCGGCAAGGCCTTCCTGCATCGCGATCTCGAGCTCCTTGATGAAGAGGCCCTTGCCGCCGACCTTCTGCAGGCTGCGATCGAGAATCTCGTCACCGCGCGTCGACATGGGTACGAGTTCAACCGCTTCGACGTCTGGCAGTTCATCCAGGCGTGCGGCGACGTGTTCGGCTTGCCAAAGCGCGAGTGCGCTCTTCCGGGTAGCTATTCGAATTTTCAATGCGACTGTCCTGCGGCCGAAGGCCATCACTAGCTGATCGTGAAGATTACTGACCGACCCCTTTCAGTCGCCGGCGTACCGCCGCGACGTGACGACGACTGACCTTCAGCGGCTCGTTCTGGGGCGTAATGTTACCCCGAAGGCGTATCTCATAGTCATCCTGCTGCGTCTTCTCGAGTGCCGCGACGTGGGCTATCGCCACCAGCGCGCTGCGATGAATGCGCACGAACAGGGATTCAAACTCGCTTTCCAGCTGCTTCAGAGATTCGTCGATCAGATACTCACGTTCGCCGTCGGCAACCCGGGTGTACTTCTGGTCGGATCGGAAGAAGGCGACGGACTCGATCGGGATCAGCTTGAGCTCGCCTGTGTGCTGCACACAAACATGGCTGCGCCGCGACTCCGGCTCGGCGACCTGCGTGATTTCGCCGAGCGACGGCGGGGCGATTCGCGACGCCTGCTGCAGCGCTTTGGCCAGCCGTGCGCGCCGCACGGGCTTCAGTACGTAGCCGACGGCCTGTGCCTCGAAAGCATCGATCGCGTACTCATCGTAGGCCGTGGCAAAAACAATCGCCGGCGGCTCATCCAGTGCGTTGAGGTGCCGGGCCGTTTCCAGGCCCGACATGCCCGGCATCCGGATGTCGAGCAGCACGACCTCTGGTCTGAGCGTCTCGGCCAAGGCAAGGGCTGTCGGGCCGTCGCCGGCCATGCCAACGACATCGTGGTCGCCGAGGTCCTCGAGAATCTGCTGCAGGCGTTCGCGCGCCGGGCCCTCATCGTCAACGATGAGGACTCTCACGACGTCGATTCGCTGTTGGGAAACGTCAGGTTGACGGCAAACCGACGACCACTGTCGTCGGTGCTCACTTCGGCCCGGGAACCGTAGGCCATCGCGAAGCGCTGCTTGATGTTCTTGAGCGCCATGCCGTGGTGGCTGCCTCCCTTGCGGCGTTTGGAGATCGCTTCCACCGGATTGGCGACGGAGATCTTCAGAACGTCGCCGTCGCGCTTGCCCCTGATCAGCACCTCGCCGCCTTCCGGCAGGTTTTCAATGCCGTGGTAGATCGCGTTTTCCAGCAACGGCTGCAAAGTAAGGCTTGGAATACGCGACTGCATCGGCAGGTCCTGCACCTGCCAGTTCACCTGCAGGCGATCGCCGAGTCGGAGCTTCTCGATGCGCTCGTAGGTGGCGGCCACCTCGAGCTCCTCTTTAAGGGTCGTGCGATCCTTGATGCCGCCGAGATTGGCGCGCAGCAGATCGGACAGATCTTCCACCGCCTCTTCCGCGCGGGCCGGATCGGTCCGCGTCAGCGCGG
The DNA here is from genome assembly GCA_964522355.1 of uncultured Woeseiaceae bacterium. Classification (GTDB taxonomy): domain Bacteria; phylum Pseudomonadota; class Gammaproteobacteria; order Steroidobacterales; family Woeseiaceae; genus JBFGFX01. The sequence continues at coordinate 6,323 of CAZFVT010000109.1, forward strand.
CGATGGTGTTCATGCTGTTGAACAGGAAGTGCGGGCGAATCAGCGCCTGCAGGGCGCTTATCCGAGATTGGGCCTCGAGCAGGATGCTGCGGCGCCATTCACTGGATACGTACAGGTAGCGCATGGCCAGCGCGATCACGATCGCGCTGATGGCGACGGTGCGAAACAGGAAGTCGCCGTGGCTGCCAGCGATCAGGCTCGACTCGGTGAAGGCGGTAGAGACCTGGTAGGCAAATTCGGTAAGCACGAGGCAAAGCAGCAGCAGGATGACAAAGCTGCCGAAGAAGGCGCGCGACGGGCCCAGCCCCTCGATCCAGCGGCGGCTCACGCACATCAGGGCACAGCCAAGCAGGGCGAGCCAGGCGATAAACAGGGAGGTCTTGGCCAGCTCGGTCAGGAACCTGCCCTCAACGGGCTTGGCCGCGAGGGTCAGCAATAATGCGAGGATCTCCGCAACCAGCAGCACCACCAGGATGGTGGCGGGCGTGCAGAAATTCGGCAGGAAAACCTGGATTTCGCGATGGCTTGTGTCGTCGTTTCGCTGCAAGCGGGATTGCCGGCAATAGGGGTGCCGGCATTGTAACCGACACCCGGATCGTCAAAGCGCGCGCCGGTTCAGGGAACCTTTTGTCGATCGCGGCGCGCTGACGAGGCGCCCGGGCCTTTACAGGCCGGCGCAGGTCTCGTCGATCTTCGCCTGGAGTTCGGCGCGGGTCTGCGCCATCTGCTCATCGCTCATGTAGATGCGCTCGCCGTTTTCATCGGTCTTATAAAGGCGCCGGGAGTAGTTCACCTTCTCCATCTCTGCGCGCCAGTTTGTGCACTGGGCACGCAGGGCATCGCGATCCGCCTGGGCCGTAGCGGCTTCCTCCTGGGCTTCGGCTTCAACGGCACGGGCCTCCTCGCGTGCTTCCTCACGCTCGAGGCGCGCATCAATACCCGCCTGAACGCGGGCGGCGTTCGTGCGGCTGGACGCGATCTGCACGACTTCGACCGGAGCGTTGGAAACGCCGTCCGGACGGTCGCCGTAGTGAACGTTGCCGTCAGCGTCGACCCATTTGTAGATGTCACTGGTCTGTGCGACGGCGGCCAGCGAGACGCACAGCAGCGCGATGGTAAGTGCCGGCTTTTTCATAAACGTAATCCGATGGCGAAGCGATTCGGGTGTCAGGAATCTGTCCGCGTGCCTTTGGCAAACGGCAGCCGGACACCCAGCGCAAACGATACCGCATTACAGCAGTTTGCGGGTTTCGCTGGCGTGATCGTAATCACATGGCGCGCTGGGCCACGATCACAAAAACCACCGAAAATAAGGGTTTACGCGGCCTTCAAGGGACTGCTCGACCACATTCGGAGCCGGCACGGGCGTGCCGGCTCCGTTTACAAAGGCTACTCGGCTGAGGTGAATTCCGGGTAGGCCTCGAGGCCACACTCGTCGATGTCGACCCCTTCATACTCCGTTTCCGCATCGACCCGAACGCCTACGGTGATGCGGATCAGGAACCAGAACAAAAGGCTGGTCAGGAATACCCAGGCCACGATACTGACAATACCGAGCAGTTGTCCGCCGAAGCCAGCCGCATCGTTGGTTAGCGGCACCACCAGCAGACCCCAGATGCCGACGACGCCGTGAACGGAGATTGCCCCGACCGGATCGTCGATCTTTAGTTTGTCGAGACCCACGATCGACAGTACGACAAGCAGGCCGCCAACTGCGCCAATCAGGGTCGCGGCGATGGGCTCAGGTGTATCCGGTGCCGCCGTGATCGATACCAGACCGGCGAGCGCACCGTTGAGGGCCATCGTCAGGTCGGCTTTACCAAACCAGCCGCGCGCCAACAGCAGGGCCGCAATCAGCCCGCCGGCGGCTGCCATGTTCGTATTGACGAAGATCAGGGCTACGGCGTTCGAATTGCCGGCGTCGCTCAGCGCAAGCTGCGAGCCGCCATTAAAGCCAAACCAGCCGAGCCACAGAATGAGCGTGCCGAGAGTTGCGAGAGGCAGGTTACAGCCGGGAATGGCCAGCACCTGGCCGTTGCGGCCGTACTTGCCCTTGCGCGGGCCGAGCAACAGGACACCGGCGAGCGCCGCGGCGGCGCCGCACAGATGGACGACGCCGGAGCCGGCGAAATCCTGGAAACCGGCGGCCTGGAGAAATCCGCCGCCCCATTTCCAGAATCCCTGCACGGGATAGATAAAGCCGGTGAGAATGATCGTGAACAGAAAGAACGACCAGAGCCTCATGCGCTCGGCAACCGCTCCCGAGACAATCGACATGGCGGTTGCTACGAACACGACCTGGAAGAAGAAATCCGAGAGTCTGGAGTGGTTGTATTCAGTGCTGCCTGCGATAACTGCCTCAGCGCTGAAGTCCGCCGAGCTGACCAGCCCGCTGCCGATGGTGCCGAGGCTTGCGAAGATGGCGCCGGCGTAATCCTCACCGGGATACATGATGCCGTAGCCCACCAGCAGGTACATGATGCAGGCCAGCGAGTAGAGGCCAACGTTCTTGGTCAGAATCTCCGCTGTGTTCTTGGCCCGTACCAGCCCGGCTTCGAGCATGGTAAAGCCGGCCGCCATCCACATGACGAAAGCGCCCATGACGAGGAAATAGAAAGTGTCGAGCGCGTAGCTCAGTTCAGCGACCTGGCCGCCCAGGGTTGCAATGTCGTTCACCAGAAGCTCCTGTCGAGGTGTTGTCGGTTACACCGCTTCGTCACCGGTTTCACCGGTGCGAATGCGAACGGCCTGCTCGACCGAAGTGACAAAAATCTTGCCGTCACCGATCTTGCCGGTGCGGGCGGTGTTGGCGATCGCCTCTACGACCTGTTCGGCAATCTCGTCGGCAACGGCGAGTTCGATCTTGGCTTTTGGCAGGAAGTCGACGATGTACTCAGCGCCGCGGTAGAGCTCCGTGTGGCCCTTCTGGCGACCGAAGCCTTTGACCTCGGTTACCGTCATGCCCTGCACGCCAACCTCAGACAGGGCTTCGCGCACATCATCCAATTTGAATGGTTTGATAATGGCAGTA
>CAZFVT010000110.1:0-9293 GCA_964522355.1 uncultured Woeseiaceae bacterium
ACCCCAGGCCAATTCACCCACGCTGCCCAGGGTGCCGCGCTCACCCAGATCCTCGACGACGCTGAAGCCAAGACCAAATCCCATCCCGGCTCGAAACGGGACGTCACCCAGGTGACTGACGGACATCAGTTCGACGCTCTTGCGGCTCATGATTCGCACGCCGTCGAGCTCACCACCATTCAGGATCATTTGCAGGAAGCGGCCGTAGTCACGGGCGGTTGACAGCAGACCGGCACCTGCCGAGAAACTCTTCCGAGGGCCGCGGTCGAACGCGCCCTGGCCGCCCATTCCTTCCTCCGGCGCGCGCCTTAGCTGGCCGTCGAACATTCCGTAAAGCGTCGCCAGCCGCTCGCGTTTCTCTGCCGGCAGGTAGAAGTGCGTGTCGTTCATTCGCAGCGGTTCGAGAACGCGCGACGTCAGGAGTTCGTCCAGCGGCTCACCGGACGCCACTTCGAGGACAGCCCCAAGGATATCGGTGCTGTAGCCGTACACCCATTGCTCGCCGGGGTGGGCGCTGGCAGGCAACGCCGCCATCTGTCGCACGATTTCTCGAATAGGCTCATTACGGTCCGAGAAGTAATAACCCTCGATACCGGCCTGCTGCCAGAGGTCACCGGCGATTCCGTCGCCATAGTCATACCCGGACGTATGGGTCAGCAGATCGCGTATGGTGATCTCGCGCCTGGCAGGTACGAGGTCGTAGCCACCTTCGTCGTTGGCGACCGCGACTTTGGTGTCCGCAAACTCCGGCAGAAACCGGCTGACCGGATCCGAGATGAGCAGCCTGCCCTCTTCCTGCAGGATCATCGCGACGGTGCTCGCGATCGCCTTGGTTTGCGAGGCGATGCGAAAGATAGTGTCCGCGTGCATGGGAGCCTCGGTGTCAACGTCACGGAGGCCGAACGCTTTCTCGTAGACGACGCTTCCATCCCGGAGTACGAGGGTAACGGAGCCGGCGAGCTGCTCATTCTCGACGTAGCCGGCGAGCGCCGCATCCAGCCGCGCCAGGCGCTCTTCAGAAAAACCGAGATTGCGGGGCGGTGCGCTGGCGAAGGATTGTCCGAAGGTAGCCTGGGCCAGGCAAAGCAATGCCAGCGCCAGGACGGGCCGTAGCCCGCGAAGACGCCTAATGAAGTTCGAGCAAATCAAGGGCCTTCTCCTGCGCGACTGTTTGGTAACGGGGCTCATCGTGACACGGCGCCTCACAAGACGCTACCAGCGCCCCTTCATACCTCGAAGAGGTAAGTGAACTTGGCAATGATCTGCTCGCCGACGTTACGGAAGTCTCGATCAATCCCTTCGTCCTCGTTGCGATTGTAGACAACGTAAAGAAAGGACAGCGGGCGATACTCCCAGGCCAGGCGAGCGTTCCAGTTGCTCGTGTCGTTCGCGGTATTGCGCTGGTAGAACGTGTTGAACTGCAGCTGCGGACTCAAGGCGAGGCGCAGGTTCAGGCCAAGCAGCTCCGTGTCGACGTCCTCCTGCGCGACGCCCAGACCGCGAATCTGGTTGAGCACATAGTCCGCGGACACCTCGAGATACGGCGAGGGCGCGTAGCGAAAAGACGCTTCATAGGTAGTCAGCTCACCGTCAAAGTAGTCGCCGGATTCAACCTCGATACCGCCGGCGAGTGACGCCGATTGGTCGCTCTCGACCTCAACGCGGTAGCGCGTGTAGTCATAGTCCCCCGGCGCGATCTCGATACCAACCGGAGAAAACGGCTCGTCGAGTCGCTGCCAGTTCGGCTCAATAAATGTGCCGATCTGCGCGCCGTTCTGGAAGTAAATCCGAAACGGCCGGATCGGCGCATAGCCGAACAGCAGATCGCCGTCGTCAGAATCCTGGAAGACATAGGCCTCGACCCCGGGGTTAAAGCTGCGCACCGGGCCGGGCAACCAGTCGGAGCGGAAATCAAAGGACACCGCGGGGCTGTGCATCACGTAGTTGGTATCGAGAATCTCCAGTCCGATGCCCGGGTTGTAATCCTTGTTGAAGTATTCGAGCAGGCCGACATAGACGAAGTTGTTCTCATAAAACGCCCAAAGCTGGGCGCCAACACCGTCGCCGGTCGCGTCGTCCCGCGACACGCTGGCCATTGCCTGCACGCCGTAGGTCTGCTCCGGCCGCCAGAGACCATCGATGGTGAAGGTCGTGTTCTCATTCTCGGCAAGCATCAGCCCATCGCCATCAAGTGCCCCGTCCCGCCGCCAGGTCACCATGCCGCCGAGCCGGCTCTGGCCGGCGACGTTGCGTGAGTATCGACCGACCAGGAACGACGAATCGGGATTCGGTCCCTGTGCAGGTTGGTGCATCGCCAGCAGACCAAGCTCCTGCGCCGATGATCGATGGGTCAGCCGCGCGCCGCCGTCGAGCGGAATCGGGTTGCCGGCGGTATCGAGGCCGATGCGCCGGCTAAAGAAGGGTCGAATCCAGTTCGTCACGCTCGCGTTGAAGACGTTCGCGTTCTCGAGAAAGAACTGCCGGCGCTCGGGAAAGAACACGCTGAACCGATCGAGGTTAACGACCTGGCGGTCCACATCGGCCTGGGCGAAGTCGGTGTTAAGCGTTAGATCGAGGACCGTGCTCTGGGAGATCGCCCACTTCATTTCACCGCCGAATTCGAAGTCCGTCTCGCCGTCGCTGCCCGTCTCCTCCGTTTGCTGCGCAAGCGCGTAAGGATTGAACTGCAGATTTGTTGATGGTGGCGGCGTCTCGATTCCCTCCAGGATGCCTTCGTAAGCCATGCGATAGACGGTGAACACACGCGGTACCGCCGGCGCGGACGCCCTTTCGTTGAGGCTTCGAATGTTGCGCGCAAAGATGACGCCGAGCTGTTCGGTCCCTGCCGGATAGCGCAGGTTCCGCCAGGGTATTGCCATCTCCGCTACCCAGTGATCGTCTTCGATCCGGGCCTTGACGCTCCAGCGCGCGTCCCAGTCTGGGTTGTACTCGGTGCTGTCGATGACCTCCAGCTCACGCTGACTGCCGTAGGGCGTGGTCTGAAAGACCACGGCGTTGCGCTGATCCATGAAGCCGTCGATGGCAATGCCAAAGAGGTCGTTTTCACTGTAGGAGAAATCGCGCCGCAGATTTTGTACGCGCGCCGCGTCGCGGGGCTGGTCGCAGATTGCGGCAACGTAAAGCGCCTCCTCGTCGTAGGCGATGCGAACGACGGTACGGTAGGAGATCGCCTCGCCCTGGGCAGGGTCTTTCTGGATGAACTCCGAAATCGCCTCGGCGCGTTGCCAGACGGATTCATCAAGGCGAGCGTCGATAACTATGGGCGTTTCGGTTCGGGTCGCCCGGTAGCGTGCAGGATCGAAAGGCGGATCAAACGCGTCCTGGGCTTCTGCCACGCTGGTGGCCGTGGCCGGCAGGAGGATGCAAAGCAACAGGGAGGATGGTGCCTTGCATGACCTGCCTGCCGGCCAAGCCGTTCTTGCAATCGGACTACTCATGCAGCGCCGTGCTGGCCAGGCGTCGGTGCGCGAGGGTGCCAACCGCCGCGCTAAGTAGCAGTAGAAACGCGATAGGGACGATGCTCTTTCGAACCGTGTCGCCGACGCTCCGATCGACGAATACAAAGGGCTCGAGCGTGTCGAACGACGCTAAAGCGATACGGTTTTGCGATACAACGGCCGGCCCGACGGTATCCGCAAGGCGAGTCAGGGACTCCCGTGCCTGGGACTGGAAGCGGTGCTGACGATCGAGGTCGGCCCCCGCTGCTGCGCCTAATGCCCTGCGAGTGATGATCGACGGTGACAGGAACTGTGCGAGCTCAAGCGTGCGCGCCCTGCCCGCGCGGGAGGCTTCATAATCTTCAAGAATCGGCCGGGTCGTCTCGCGAGAGGCGTCGTTCGACAGGAACGCCGCCCTGAAGTAGGAGGGCAGCTGTTCATCGCTGACCGTGATGTCCGGATGATCCATCAGGAAGCCCTGAGTCAGCTCGGTCAGGTTGCGGTTGGTATCCCCCTGGGCGAGGCGAATTTCGGAGAGGAAGGCGAGTCTTGATGGCGTCGGGTAGGCCGCCTCGGTCGCCGTCGTTATCGCGGCCGGCACGGCGAGCACGAGCAGAAGCCAGAGGCCCACCATCGCAGCGGCCGTGTCGGTCGCCGAACGGAATCGGCTGACACAATAAGCGATAGCAGCCAGCCAGAACAGCCCGTAGGCAAGGCCTGCCACAAGCCACAAAGCGAACCTCGCGACGCGGTCACCCCCGGCGTCATTCACTATCAGAAGAACGAGCATCGCAGCAATGGCCGCCAGCCAAAGAACACCGTTGCGAAACAGGAGACGCGTCCATACCAGCCGAGTCATCGGCACGGGCGTCGAGAGGATCATCGCCAGGGAGCCGCGGCTGCGCTCTCCAGCGAGAACGTCGAAGGACACGGCGATCATGAGCACGGGCAGTACGAGTACGAGCACCGATGCGACGTCGAAGGCGCTCACGGACAGCGTTGACGGGTTGTCGAACTGGTAACGGCCAAACATGCTGGACAGGTTCCGCCAGGGCGAAATCTCAGCGCTTGCCGGATGCAGGTCCGCATGTCCGATCGCAAAATCGGCGAGGGAGGAGGGCGGCAGAACCGCGGGAAAGGTGATGCTCATTGGATTGGCATCGTAGAGCGATGGCTCTACCGTCCCCGCCTCTATGGCGGCCAATGAATCACGCCACTCGGCGAGCGCTTCGAGCCTGTCTGCCTCGAATGACGAGAGGCTCGCTGCCTGCGCATCGCGCCACTGATCGCCACTCCAACCGGCGTAGAAAATCGTCACGACCACCAGGGCGATGGCAATGAGCGCCGGACTGCGCCTCAGGAAATTGAGCCGCTCGTGATAGAGAATTCCCGAGATCATGCCGTGGGTACCTCCAGGCGGACGGCCCGCCCAACAAGCCTGGCGGCGACAACAATCGTTAAACCAAACCAGGCGAGCAGCACCAGCAGATCGGCCACGTATGCGCTGGCAAGCGAACCGAGAGGCGGGAGGCGATAGCCGAAGTCCTCGAACTGCTCCCACAACTCCGCGTCAGCGGTGTACGCGGCGCCGACCTCTGCCGCGTTGTACATATAATCGTCATTAAGCATCTTGATCATCACCCGGCGATGCTCTTCGGCGGCGTTGGTGAATCCGCGCTGGTGCACACGGTCGGTACCGGCCACGCCCCGGGACAGGTTTGCCGTCGCGATCGCTGGCGTCAGCAGGGAGAAAAGTCGCGAGATGCTTTCCTGGGATGCATAGCGCTGGTCGAGGTCAGAGTAGAGCTGATCGAATTCCGGCTCCGACATCTCTTCGCTGTACTGAAGCAGATAGGCTCCGTAGTTGATCGGCAGATCCTCAACGTTCTCGACGCCGTATTCGCGCAGTACTTCGTCTTCGATATCCTGTTGCTTCTGCTTGTCCTGGTAGTAGATGTTCGATGCCATGCTCAGATTGGTAGACACCTCGCGCGCATCGGGCTGGGCATAGATGCTCGTGCTGACGTCTGCGGCAATTCGCGGTGCCAGCACGGTCATCGCCGCCCAGAGCCCGGCCAAAGCCAGGAAAGACAGCTGGCGAGTGGCGAACAGGGCAGAAACGCCGAGAGCCACAGCGACGCAGGTAGCCAGGTACAGTGCATAGACAAGGTAGAGCGCGGCTACCCGCAGGAACGCATCGGTGGTTACCTCTGCCGGCGTCGTGACGACGGCGAAGACCGTGAGCGCGGCGAACACCACGCTGAAGGCGACCATCGTCTGCCGCATGCCCGCGCGGTATTTGCCCGCAAAAAAATCACGCGCGTTCACGCCGGAGGCGAGCAGCTGCCGCAAGGTCCCGTCTTCACGTTCTCCCGACACACTGCCGTACATCATCAGGAAGATGAGCAGCGGTGCCGCCACCATGAACAGAAAGGCCGGCGTCAGCTGCGAGTAGCGGCTGAGCTCACCACCATCCTCGGCCCGGCGGAACACGGCCGGGTCCTGGTAGTGCGCCTCCATCCAAACGGCAAGACCTGCGAAGTCGCTGGTGCCCGGATCGATCAGCCCCAGCGGTGACGCCGGCCGGAACGCATAGCGTGAAAAGTGCGCCGCCGAGTGCGGGTTGCGATCGCCCTGCTCCATCCACACGACCTTGTCGGTCGATTCCGCGGCCGTTTTCTCCTTGTCAAAGACCCGCTCACGCTGGAGGCCCGCAAACAGGCTGGCAACGAGCAGCAGCGCGCTGACGCCGGCGAGCGCTTTCATCAGGGACTCCCGGCCCAGCAGCAGTCGGTCTTTCTCGGCAATGATGGATTTCATGCTGCCTCCTCCGCCTTCGAGTCGGACTCGTGAAGATGCTGCAGGTAGATCTGCTCGATCTCCCGTGCGTCCAGCGCGTTGGCATCCAGCATGTTGACGAGACGACCCTGCATCATGATGCCGATACGATTTCCGATCTCTTTCGCCCGGAATATGTCGTGCGTTGCCATGAGCACGGCACAGCCCTCGTCGCGCAGCCTGACGATCAGCTGGCCGAGACTGTTGGCGGCAGACGGGTCGAGCCCGGACATGGGCTCGTCCAGCAGCAAGGCTCGAGCCTCCCTGGCCATCGAGATGGCGATTCCCACTTTTTGCCGCATACCCTTGGAATAGGTCGACGCCAGCCTTCTGTGAGCCTCCGTCGGCAGGCCGGCGTCCGCCAGCAGCCCGCTTAATTCCGCCGCGGGTCGATTTCGACCGGACAGCTTGTCGAAGAACGCGAGGTTCTCGAGACCCGTCAGCTTCGGGTAAAGCGCGACGGATTCCGGCAGGTAAGCCAGTTTCCGTCGCGCTTCAAAGGGCGATTTTGCAACCTCAAGACCGTCGACAAAGGCTGCCCCGCCATCGGGCTCCAGGAACCCTAGGAAAAGGTTAATGGTCGTTGTTTTGCCGGCGCCGTTCGCGCCCAGCAGGCAAACGACCTCGCCTGCGGGTACGGCGAGATCGAGACCGTCAAGCGCAACATTGGAGCCGAAAGTCTTACGAAGCGCTTTGGCTTCCAGCGCATAGCTTTCCGTTGTCATGGTCTTGTTCCTCTATTGGTTGTCAAAATCAGAAGCGCCAGTGCAAGGTCGCCCGTGCCAGCCTCGGAACTCCGGGGCTAACGTTGGTCACCATCGTTCTGGATCCGGCGAAGTAGAAGTAATACTCCTCATCCAGCGCGTTCGTTACCGACAGGTCGAGCGAAACATCTTCATTGCCCGGGAAGTCCACCGTCGCTGAAACCCCCAGCAGGTCGTAGCCGCCGAACGAGTAGTTGTTGGCCAAATCGACGAAATAGTCGTCATACCACTCGTAGGTCAGGCGCGCGGTCAGCCAGTCAGAGAACGTGTGGCCCAGCTCGGCGTAGAAGATGTTCTCGGGCACGCCCTGCGGCGTCACGCCCGAAAAGTCCTGATCAGGGGCGCCAAAAGAACCGGCGATAATCAGCTCATCCCATTCCGGATCGAGGTAGGTGTAATTGATGAGCGCCGAGGTCTTCTCTGTGGGGGAGAAGCGGAAGGAACCTTCGAAGCCGCGACTGGAATAAAGCTGTCCGGTCGTCGCGAGCGTCGGCGGGCCGTCCGGGTCGGGGTTGGCGACAAAGATGCGACGATCTTCCTGCTCCAGGAAGAAAATGGCGGTCTCCCACTCGAAACGGCCGTTGTCAGCGCGACCTTTCCAGCCAATCTCGTAGCTATCAATCGTCGTGGGCTTTTCATCCCGGGCGTAGCGATCCGGCTCCCACTGAAAGACGGGGCCGAAGTTCGAGTTGAATCCTCTTCCGTAGCTCGTATAGATAATCCCGCTGCCATAGTTGTAGGCAAGGGACGCCTTCGGCGCCACCGCGTCAGCGTCGCCGGTGGCGCGATCGTCCGTCGGCTGCGTGCCAACGACGGAGAAATCCACCTCGCGGTCAAAACGGTCGTAACGTAAGCCTAAGGTCAGCTCCCACCGTTCACCCAGCTTGATCTCATCCTGGATAAAAGCACCGCCAAACGAGTTCGTAGTGTCCGCCGCCGTGCGCAGCTCATCGCGAACAAAGCAGGTGTTGGCGGGATCGTCGTTGGTCACTTCGCCCGTGGAGTAGTCGACCAGGATCGCATAGAAGCGAAAACCGCATTCGCCGGTAAAGAACGGATCGATCTCGCCCGACCAGCGATCTTCCTCGTCCATGGTCGCCCGTTCGCCGCTGATTCCTGCGACGATGTTGTGGCGATCGTTATTCCAGCTCAGCACGACTTCGCCGAACAGTACGTCGGATACGTTCTCCGACGCGAAACCGTTGACGCCCATGATGTTGTTGTCCGGATCGAACTCGAAGAAATCGTAGAAATTCAGCCGGACCTCTGAATCGAATGTGCGCGCCTGCCCCGTGACCTGCAGGCTGAGATTTTCCGAGAACCTGTGTTCGTAGCGGGCGGCACCAATGATGCCCTCCGACAGATTGAGCGTCGGCCGATAGCCAAGGAAACTCTCGTCACCGCCGATGACGTCGACAATGGTTCCATCGCCCAGTGCCGGGATAACGCTTGGCACCTCGGACTCTCGCTCGTAGTAGTTGACCCAGCCTGTGAGGTTGCCATTGTCCCCAACCGGCAGCGTGCCCTTGACAAAGAGGCTGGTCAGTTCACGCTGACTGTTGTCGCGCCAGCCTTCGAAGTCTTCGTAGACGGCGCTGACGAGTACGCCGGCGCCTCCATCGAAGGCGCGTTCGAAATTCGCCTCAGCGCGCATGAATCCTTCGTTGCCGCCGCTGACTGCGATAGACGTGCGATCTTCGGTCAACGGGCGCGTGCGGTAGTTGATCGCGCCTGCGATCGCACCGCGACCATAGAGCGCGGAGACGGGTCCGCGAACGATCTCCATATTGTCGACTGCGGTGTACGGAACTTCGTAGAGCAAGACCTCTTCGTCAGGACCGACAAATGGAATGCCGTCGATCAGCGCCAGAAACGTGTCATTGCCGTGGTTTCCCGTGACGCCACGAATGGAAACGAACGGAAACTCCTCGCCATCTCCCTCACCGCGGCGAAAGAACACGCCCGGAACGCCGCGGAACTCATCGGTACCGTAGTTGAAGCCTTTCTGTCTCAGTTCCTCAACGCTCTGCACGGTCACAGACGCGGCGACCTCAAGCAGTGGTTTTCCTCTCCGCGTTGCGGTCACAACGATTTCATCGAGCGATTCCCCGGCCAGAGCCGTTTGCTCCTGCGCCAGCGCGCTCTGCCCGCCTATCGACGCAGCAGCGATTGCCGAAGCGCAGCACGCGCCTCGGACGATTGATTGCTTGATCAACACCCCAGATTCTCCTCT
>CAZFVT010000111.1:0-9255 GCA_964522355.1 uncultured Woeseiaceae bacterium
TCGATGCCGCTGGCATAGTCATCGCCCAGGATGTCGTCACCATCGCGTATCGTTTCCGCAAAACGATAGACGCAGCTACGACCGGTGAGGTCGCCGGTGCGTACGGCGTTGGGAAAGCGTTCATAGTCGCCGGGAATGTTAAAGGTCGGCGCCAGGTTCTTGAGGCTGATATCCGCCACCATGGCGGCTACTTCGAACCCGGTGCCGAAGAATGCCGGCGCCAGAACGCCGCCGGCCATGCCGCCGAGATGCGCGCCCATCAGAGCGCCCTGGCCAGCGGCCAGTGCGTTGTTATCGTCAGGCGTTGCGCCGTGACCAATCGCTGGCGCCCCAGCGATCAGACAGGTCGCCACCCCCAACGCTACAGCGCCGGCTCGCTCGCGCTTGTTCCCAAAGGTGTTCTTCGCCGTCTTCTGGTTCATTGCCGCTGCCCCTTAAGGTTAGGTCTGCCGGCCGAAAGCACGGGTTTCGGCGGCCATCAAAAGGTAAAGCGACAGCGAGAGATGTAATTATGGAGCTGGCCCAAAAAAAGCCGCATCAGCTTTTCGGATGCGGCTCTGATACCGATCGACGAAGCAGGTCCAGCGCTCGCTCAGCGCGGTACGCCGGCCTTTTCGAGCCCGTCGAGGTAGGTGCCGAGTTGCTTCGGATCTTTGAGAAAGAACAGCTTCTCCTCGGCGAAGGCGCGGCTGAACTGCGGGCGTTCTTTCATCACGCGTTTGATTTCGCGTTTCGCCCGCTCCGTGTCGTCGAGGTAGGCGTAAGCAACGGCCTTGTGCGCGTGAGTCCAGAACTGGCAGTTCGGAATCTCGGCCGCCTTGTCAGCCCAGTCGATAGCGTCGCGGTAGTCGCCCTTGAAGATGTGCGCCAGCGCGCCGTAGGTGAGGAAAGCCCAGCGCTGCGGGTCGTTCGGGCTCAGCTCAAGGGCGTGTTCGAACTGCTCTATGGACTCTTCATAGCGCCCTTCATAGGCCAGCGAGTCGCCGAGTCCGCAGTAGGCTGAGGCCAAGGTCGGGTTCAGGCGAATGGCCATGTTGTTCTCAATCAGCGCGCTGTCGTACTCGCAGCGGGCGAGCTGCACGCGCGCCTTAAGCGTGTAGAAGATGGCGTTCTGGTCATCGATCTCGAGCGCTTTCTGGGTGGCGGCCAGCGCTTCGTCCAGCAGTTCTTCACTGGGATCGGTGTCCCAGTAGACCATGCCCAGTACGACGGCATAAGCCCACCAGGCGTGCGCCTCACCGAACCCGGGATCCAGCTCGCGGCTGCGTTGCAGCAGTCGCTGCGCTTCGAGATTGTCGTCGGCGGTGAAACGAAAGAAATGCGAGGTGCCGAGGTGAAAGCAGTCCCAGGCTTTCAGGTCGCGTTTCGGCGAGCCGGCCACCTTGCGTCGTTCAAAGGCGCCGATCTCGGGCTCAAGACGCGCTGCAATCTTGGACGTGATTTCGTCCTGGATGGCGAACACGTCTTCCAGCTTGCGGTCGTAGCGTTCCGCCCAGATCTGTCGCTGCGACTTTGCATCGGCCAGCTGTGCGGTGGCGCGGATTCGATCGCCCGCGCGGCGCACGCTGCCCTCAACGATGTAGTCGACGCCGAGCTCATCGACCAGCCGCCGCGGGTCAACGCCTTTCCCCTTGTAGCCAAACGCCGAGCTGCGGGCGACCACTTCGAGCCAGCGGTGCTTCGACAGATTACTGATCAGGTCCTGGGCGACGGCATCGGAGAAATACTCCTGCTCCGGATCACCCGACATGTTCACGAACGGCAGGATAATGATGCGCGGCCGGGCTGTGCCGCTTTCAGCGGCGGCCGGTGCTGCTGCTGCGGGCTTCGTTTCCGCCTGAAGCAGTTTGCCGGTGAAGCGAAAACCGCGGCCGTGCACGGTGCGGATCAGGGTCTGCGAATTGCCGGAGTCGTGCAGCGCCTTTCGCGCCTTCTTGACCCGGCTGCTGATGGCCGACTCGCTGACGACCCGGCCGTTCCAGACCTTGTCGATGAGCTCGTCTTTTGAAACCAGGCGGTTGGGATTTTCTACCAGGAGCGAGATGAGGGCGAAAACCTGCGGCTCCAGGGTTACCGGTTCGCCGTTCTCGCGGAGCTCGAAGCGGTCCGTGTCGAGCTCAAAGTTGCCGAATCGGTAGATCATAATCGGTTGATTATTTGAGAACTTTCGCTGCAAAACAACCGCCGCAGCCGAGCTGGGCCGAAAGGCGAAAGACCCCGCCAGAATTTCACCACGAAATCGTCAGGACTTCGTCAAGCCTGCTTCCCGCCGGCGCCGTATCGTGGCAATCATCAAGGCCCTCGGCCGAACGACTACAGGACAGCATCATGGCAGCCGCCAACTCGGACATATGCGCCCGGAACGCTCGCGCGCGGTCACCCCTTAACCTGCCGGCCGATGAGTTCCGGAAGCTTGGGTATCAACTCGTGGACCAGATCGCCCGCTTCTACGATTCACTGCCGGCGCGCCCGGTTACCCGGCCGGCCGCACCGGAAGCCATAAGCAGCCTGCTTGGCAGCGAACGCCTGCCTGAAGCGGGCGCGGACGTCTCCGAGCTCTTCGCTGAGGTCGCGCCACTATTGTTCGATCACTCACTGCATAACGGGCATCCGCGTTTCATGGGCTACATAACTTCATCGGCCGCACCGCTCGGCGCGCTGGCAGACCTGCTGGCCTCGGCGCTGAACAGCAACCTGGCTCGCTGGGAGATTGCGCCGGTGGCAAGCGAGATTGAATCGCGCGCCCTCCGCTGGATCGCAGACGTGATCGGCTATGATCCGGACGCCAGCGGTCTCATGGTCAGCGGCGGCAACATGGCGAACTTCCTGGCCTTCGTTGCGGCACGCACGGACCGGGCACCGTGGGATATCCGCCGGCACGGCAACTATGCCGATGACCGGAAGTTAACGGCTTACGTTTCGGCCGAGACCCACACCTGGGTCGAGAAGGCGGCGGACGTCTGCGGGCTGGGCGCGGATGCAATTCGCTGGATCAGCACGGACAAAGAGGGACGGCTTGATGCCGAAGCGCTGCAGCGACAGGTTCGCGCCGACCGACGCGCCGGACGATTGCCGTTCCTGGCCGTCGGCACGGCGGGCAACGTCGGGATGGGCGCGGTCGACCCGATCCGCCGGCTCGCCGACGTCTGTCAGCAGGAAGACCTGTGGTTTCACGTCGATGGCTGCTACGGCGCGCCGGCTGCGATGCTGGATGACGTGCCGGCCGATCTGCACGCGCTGTCGCTCGCTGATTCCATCGCCGTTGATCCGCACAAGTGGCTCTACTGTCCGATTGAAGTCGCCTGTGTGCTCACCCGTCACAAGGAAGCGTTACGGACCGCCTTCAGCTTCTCGCCCGAGTACTACCGGCTCGAAGGCCGGGAGGAGGGCGGCACAAACTTCTACGAGCTGGGCATGCAGAACACCCGCGGGTTTCGAGCACTTAAAGTGTGGCTGATGATTCGGGCGCTGGGGCGCGCGGGTTACCGCGAGCAGATCGGTAGAGATATTCGTTTGGCGCGGAGACTCTACGAGCGGGTCGTTGAACGCGACGACCTTGACGTCCATGCGATCAACCTGAGCATCACTACGTTTCGCTACGTGCCGCAGGATCTCAAAAACGATCGACGCGAAGAGACGGAGGCCTACCTGAACCGGTTGAACCAGGCGCTGCTTGCCGAGCTGCAGTCAGGCGGTGAGCTGTTCCTGTCGAATGCCGTTGTCAACGAACGCTACCTGCTGCGGGCCTGCATCGTGAACTTCCGCACCACCGAGGCCGACATCGACGCGGTGCCGGAAATCGTGGCGCGGGTTGGTGAAAGGCTCGATAGGAGTTTGCGGGGTTAGCCGGTATCAGCCGTCACTTGCCGTTATCGCGGCAATAATCTCGTCGAACACGCCATCGGCAAACGCGTGTATCTCTTCGGTCGAACGATTGAGCACCGGGTGCGGGGTATAGACTGAGGCGCCGCCGAAACCGATCTTCGCCGTTTGCTTGTCGAAGGCTTCGCGAAACTCCGTCGTCAGCACGTTGACGCCCGGCACGCCGAGGTTGTCGAGATCGTTGAGGTCGTGAGTTGAGCAAGAGGTGCAGGAGCCACAGTCCGAGAGTGCGATCACGACAACGTCCGCTTCGCTGACGATGTCCTGGATGATTTCCGCAGGAGCGGTCCGGGTGTTCGTCGGTTTCCTGTAGCGCTTGGTCGTTATACCGCGCTCATCGAATAGCTGCTCTAAACGGTCGACGAACTCATCGCCACGCATCTTGCCGATGTCGAGCAGGGCAATCGTCAAACCGTCGAGGGAGGCGGGCGGTTCGCGCCGTGCACGGAACGACGACGACGCTTCGCTGGTGGGATCTCTGAGAGTCACGCTCACAGCGTTATCTCCCGTGTGACCGGCTTCGATTCATCGCGCGCCCGGCCGCCGGTCCAGCCACAGCAAATCGCCGAGTAAAGCCCGGCGGGCGAACCGGCGCGAACGATGAGCAGGCCCTCGGGCCAGAACTTGTTGACCATCTCCTCGGCCCGGTCGGGGTCGATGCCTTCGCCAATGCCCTGCGCGCCGTGGATAAGCTCCTTGCCCGGACGGCGCAGGTTGTCGTGCAGCGATTCGGTGATGCGCGCTCTGTCCCAGCCGGCGTTGCTGAAGATGGCGTGATGTTCAGGTGAGAGCACCAGCATGGCGTTGGTGAACTCGGCGAGCTTCACATGACCGGCCGCGAGCAGGGACATGGCGAGTGACTTGCTGAGCTGCTCGGGCGTATTCGACCGCCAGTCGATGATGCTCTGGATGCCGTCGCCCTGGAACAGGGTAACGGTGTTCTGGCCGCGCTCGAAGCCGCGCGACACTGAGAGCGGTTCCCACTCGGGATCGGTGTATTCGTCTTCGGCAAAGCAGAACGTAAACTTGCCAGGCCCGCCGAGCGTGGCGCGATCGAGGTCACCGGGAATGCCGCCACCGACATTCCTGACGATGAGCTGCAGCGCACGACCAATGGTCGCGTTGGCGCGATTGCCCTGGCCCAGCGCGTTAACGCCCCAGTTCATGCCAATGCGTTTGGCAATCGGTCCGTTGACGACAATGATCGGCGACGAAAAGCAGGTGGTGCAGAGCAGGCCGTGCAGGGTGAAGACCGGTTCGAGTGATGCTTCAAGCGCGGCCAGCACGACCGGCAGGTATTCGGGCAGGCATCCGGCCATGACCGCATTGATGGCAACTTTTTCGACCGTGATCGGTGCCAGGTCGGGCGGCACCTTGCCGATGACTTCGTCAGGCGAGCGGCGCGTGCCTTCGAGCATACGCGCGATGCGCGCGTCCGTCGGCGGGGTGACCGGCAGGCCATCGGTCCAGCCGTGGCTGAAGCAGGCCTCCATCTCGTCGTCCCAGTGGTCAAGCTCGACTCCGCGCGACTGGAAGCCGGGGTTACCGAAGCGGGCGACGAGCTGTTCGTGGATACCGGGTTCGCGGCTTTTTGATCCGCAGCCGGCACGAAGATCGGGCAGCTCATCGGCCAGTTCCGGCAGCTTGAGCGCGTCGCGCCAGCCCTGCTTGTCCCATGCCTCTACGCGAAGCGATTCCTTGCCATCATCAACACGGATGAGTGTAGGTGTGGTCTCGATGTCGAAGTTGTAGGACTGCTCGAGCGTCTGATCGCTAACCGAGCCCTGATCCTCGAAGAACGACGGATCGTCCTGCACGAGGATGTGTAAGTCGATGCCGGCCGCCGTGGCTTCCCTGACGGCCGGCACGATGAGCTGACAGGTCTCGCACTCGGCCTTAACGAACAGCAGCCAGCCGTCGGCCTGCGCTTCACTCATGAAGCCAGCTTCCGGCGGCGCGTCGACCTACTGGAGTTTCTGGTCCTCATCACAGGCATAGGAACCCACCACGATCTCGGGTCGCCAGGTCCAGTAGCGGCTCTGCTCGTACGGCTCCGTGAAAGCAAACGGGTCAGTCACGACAATCGTGTAGTCGAGCCGCGTTTCGTCATCGCTCAGGGTAAAGCGCTCGATAAGATGCATGTCTTCGCCGAACGGCGTGCCAAGGTTGTCCAGTCGCTCCGGTGTAACGTGGGTCGTCTCAACGACCAGCGAACCGTCCTCCCAGCGTCCCTTGGAAAAACCCATGCGGGTTCTTGGACCAGAGACCGTGGCGTCGGCGTTCATATGGATAACGCGGCGCTCATCGTTCTCTTCAAACTGCTGGATGATCGTGTCGCCGTCTTTCGTGAACTCCATCGGCAAAGGGTTGGCCATCAGGCGTGGCATCGTCCAGTCGGTGCAGCCGAGGAGGTACTCCTCTCCGGAATCGTACTGCTCCTGGATGGCTTTTGCTTCGGCCGTCAGCGGGTGACCGCTGGTAAACATGCGTCCGCCGCGTCGGCGTCGATCGAAGGAATCGCTCCACACGCGGAAGATGCCGTCGGCGTTGGCTTTCGCGTTCGCGATAACTTCGGGATCAAACTCGGACTCGAGCAGGTCGCCGCCGGTTTCCGTCGAGAAGTGCGGGCGAGAGCCCACCGTCAGCAGCACCTCGTCGCCGCTGGCCAGCAGCATGTTGCGGGCGAAGGTCTCCGGGCGGTTACGCAATGGCTTGTCGCCGAGGATCTTCACGTAATCGCCGACGTTGACGAACTCCCTGGCGAGCCCCCTGGAGCGGAGCACGCCCAGCGCGCCCGATTCAACCATCCACTCGGTTGTGCTGCCGTCCTCTTCGGTGACGTTAATCATGAAAACCGTGTGCGGATTGCGCCAGCGAATGCGGGAGACTACCCCTTCGATCTCGACCTTTTCGTTCGGATCGAAAAAGCCCGCAACCGAATGATGTGCGGTAGATACCTGTGGCAGCGTCACGGCCAGGAGCGCGGCGCCCAAGAGGGTCGTAATTCGATGAATCATGCTGTTCCTCCCCTCTCGCTGTGCCTCTACAGCCTAGCAGCCCGCGCGGCCGGGATTAAGGGATCGTGCGTCCATACGCGTTCGGACGAACTGCTCTCTGCAACATGGCCGCTAACACTAGGGCTCGAGGCTGCGGTTATTCCGAGACCGGCACCTGCCGCCCGCCCTGCGGCGTCGTCACGGTTTCCACCGAGGCGATGAGCCCGGCAATGGTGTTGACGACGCTGCCCATGTTCCTGATGGGCGTGGTCTCGGTAAACGGCGTGTAGAGATCGCCGCCTTCCGCGAGGAATCCCGGCGCGGCAACCGTGTAGCGGGCGCGGTCGGTGACGGGGCGGCCGTAATGCTCTATCGATACCACGCGCTGCCCCTCCGGCTTATCCAGGTCGTAAACGATGTTCAAACCGGCCACCTGCAGCATGCCGCGTTCCAGGGTGTAGGACTGCTCCAGCACGCGGCGGATCTGTTCGCCGGTCATCTCAACGACCATGACGTCATCGACGAAGGGGTAGGCATCGAGCAGGTCGACGACCCGGATGTCTCCCTTGGGCAGGTCTTTCCGCAGGCTTCCCGCGTGAACAAAGGCGATCTCAGCGCTGCTCAAGAGCTGCAGAGCATCGGCGAAGAAATTGCCAATGTCCGATTCCTCGATATAGCGACGGTTCAACCGCACCTCCGAGGTGCCGATCACTTCCTGCAGTCGCGGGTAGGCCGCGCGGTACTCAGCGAGCTTCGCGGCGATAACCGGGTCCGGCTCATGAATCGCCGGGTTGACCGGGATTAGCCGCCCGTCGTAGCGCTCGATTCTTCGCGTTCTGGGATCCAGAGATAGCTGCAGATAACCCAGATGGGTTGCCTGGCCGTAGGTCTGCATGATGATCGTGCCGGTGACGGGATGGATTACCGGCTCCGGCGTGCCGGCATCGGCATGGCCGGCAAACAGCACATCGATGCCGCGCACTGCGCCAGCCAGCGCAATGTCGGCATCGATGTCCCGCTGTAATCGGGGATCGCTTTCCGCATCGGTCTGCATGGGCGCCGTCTTGCCCTGGTGTGTCAGCAGGACAATGAGGTCAACGTCACCGCGCAGCTCGTTGACCGAGAGCTGCACCGCCTCGACAGGATCGGTGACGTCCAGCGGCGCGATGAAGGACGGAATGATTGCGCTGACCGCGTCCTGTCCCATGATGCCGATAACGCCGATGCGAATGCCGTTGCGCTCGATGATGGCGTGCGCCTGGGCGTAGGGGTGACCGGTATCGCGGTAGAAGAAGTTTGCGCCAAGCACCGGAAAGGGTGCGCGGTTCTTTTGCCAGGCGAAGACTTCATGGCCGTACTCGAATTCGTGGTTGCCGATGGCCATGGCGTCATAGCCCATGCTGATCATGAGCTCGAAGGCGAGGCGGCCCTCGGTGATCTTCGCGAGTGCACCGGTAAAGATGTCGCCTGAATCGAACAGGAACACGTTCGGCTCTGACTCCCGCAGCCCCCGGATCAGGGTCGTCATCTCGGCAATGCCGCCAATCATTTCCTGGTCGTCGAGCCAGAACGCCGGTATCGGGTCATAGGCGCTTTCGACGTCGTTCGTGAACAACAATGTCACCGTCGAGGAGTCTGATGATGCGCTGGTCGAGCCGGGCGAGGCTGGATCATCCGCCGCGGGCTGGCACGCGGCGACGAGCATCAGCAGGGGCAGGAGCAGGCGGTAGCGCATGATGATGATTCTCTGGGAGCGGTGAGCGCGGCTTCAGGTAGCCGGGCACTATGGTAAGTCGGGAACGCGCTGCCGACCAGCGTCGCAGCAGGCCCACGAGCGGCCGGATTCAGGGCCTGCAAACCCCTGAAAACGTCGCGATTCCGCCGTTTCGCCGCCAATTCAGCTTCTATTCAGCCACTCAACCGTAACGTCGGGTCTCAACGATAAGCCCCGACGCGCCGCACCCGATGCGCGTCGCTCACTGACGCTCTATGGGAGACGGCGCCATGCAACTCATCCCTTACCGATATCAAACGGCTTCTTTGCAGAGGAAAGAATCTCTCAAGAACGGCCTTCTTCTGGTGCTTGCGCTGCTTATGCTGCCGCTGGCCGATGCCCTGGCAAACACGCCAACCATACGACTCTTCCCGACAACGGTTGTTGAAGACCTGCAGCAAACCAGCACCGTGGCCCGCGAAATGGAAAGCGGCCTGCAGGAAGTGATTGGCAGGCTCGACCAGCAGCAGCTTCTTTATCTCGAAAGCAAGTGCGAGGGCGCCGACAACGACCCGGGCTGCCAGCGACTCTCCAAGCAGCTCGGCGCCACCTATCTGGAGATGCTCGGCATCATGGAAGAGCGGCTGCCGGACATGGAGCACA
>CAZFVT010000112.1:0-9218 GCA_964522355.1 uncultured Woeseiaceae bacterium
CTTCGAACGAAAATCGGACCAGTCAATGGGCCGGTAGTGTGCCGGCTGTGCCGCCGAAACGACCGACGGCAAAGGCTCAACGGTGGTGCCCGCCATCGGGTTGTAAAAAAACGGGATGCTGAAGCGCTCGACGTCATCGGAGGCGAGCACCCGATGTAGGGCCGCCTGGTACCGATCGTTCGACCAGACCTGCATCATGTCGCCGGTGTTGATGACCAGCGCGCCTTCAACCGGCGGCACGTCGTACCAGTATCCATCGTTGTAGATCTGCAGACCGCCGACGTCGTCCTGCAGCAGCACCGTGAGCGCGCCGGCGTCCGTGTGATGATGAATGCCGAGATCCGCCTCTGGCTGGAAGTCGACGTCGCGGCGACCCGCCAGCGGATCGTCGACCGGGTAGTAGTTCAGTCTGGTGAAGCCGGTGTGTCTCGGCGTAAAGTGGGCGTTCAGGAAATCGGGCGCCAGGCCAAGGCCGGCACACATGCCCTCGAGCAGCGTCAGCGAGAGTTTCGCCGTAGCCCCTCGATAGTTGCCAAGCACCGCGCGAAACCGGTCGAGGCCCGGCGGCCAGCGATTCTCGGCATCGTAGACGGGATCGACACCGTCGTCGGTGTAGTCGAACACCTCCTTTCGGTCGCGCTGGTTCTTCGTGAGCTCGTTGTTGTAGTAGCCCCAGGGGTTTTCACGGTCGCGAAGTATCGCTTCCTTGTCCGCCATCGGCTGCGCAAAGAAGGCACGGGTTTCGGCCCAGACGCCATCGATCTGCTCGAGGTCGATGCCATGGTTGATGACCTGGAAGAAGCCCCAACGCTCGGCGGCCTCGGCGATGGCGCGAATGCTCTGCTGTTCCGGATCCCGCCCGCCGCCGACAAGATCGGCGATGTCGATCACCGGCACGCCGTCCACGCCCTTACCGGCAACCGGCGCTTTGTCGAGATCGATGTCCATCATTGGGTCATTCCAGGCACTGCGGGTAGACCGGCAGTTTACCGCCGAACGGCGCCCGGGGTGAGCCCCGGTTCATTCTCCGTGCTATCAGCCGCGCAGGTAGTCGTCGCTACCGTCCAGCCAGTCGTCGCGCCGGGGTGCCCACATGTCCATTTCCTCTACGTCGCCGATGCATAGCGCCTCATGCGGCAAATGCGCCGGAATCACGACGACATCGCCGGGCCCCAGCACCTTTTCGTCCTCGCCGTTTTCGCCGAAGCGGAAACGCATGCGCCCGCGGATTACCTGGGTGATCTGTTCGTTGTGATGGCTGTGCCGCGGCACCAGAAAGCCGTCCTTGAACCAGATGCGTGCCACCGTCATCAGCTCACCGGTAATCACCCGGCGCTGCATGTGCTCATTCACCGTTTCGAGTTCGACATCGTCCCAGGGCAGATGGATGGCAGGAGCGAGATCGGTCATGGTGAATTTCCTTCTGCGGGCGATGGGCTATCAAGCAGGATGTCGACGATCACCGGGTCATGGTCAGAAAACCGGTATGCCTCGTCGACAGAAAAAAGTACTGGGTAGCGATCGAAGTCGAGGTTGTAATCGAGCACCCGGGCCACGTCCGCATTGACGTGCCATTCGACGGTCGACACGACCTGACCAGCGAGCGAGGGTGACGCCAGCGCATGATCGAGCGCACCGGCCTCGCCGCGAAAGACAAAGGAGTAACTGCCCTCGCCTGAGTCCCGCTCAACCAGGTTGACATACCCGGCATCCGCGAACGGCCGCAGCGGATCTTCATAGCGATAGGCATTGAGATCACCGATTACCAGGACATCCGGGTCACCGCTGCCCGTCGGGTCGGTGGCCAGCCAGCGAATCTCGGCGTCGGCCGCGCGCGCCCGGGTCCGGTTGCAGTTGCCCTGCCCGTCGCCCCGGTCGGGATCGCCGAGCTCATCGCAGTCGGAACCTTTGGACTTGAGATGATTGACGGCGACCACAAAGGTCTCGCCGGTCCGCGTTTGAAAGGCCTGGGCGAGCACTGGCCGGTTCTTAGTGTCGATGAACTCGTCATCGACGCTCGAATCCAGTACCGCGAACTCACCCAGCGGTCTGACCACGGTGTAGTTGTAGATGAGTCCGACCCGAATCGCGTCGGTGCCGATGGGACCGGTGTCGATCGCAGCATAGGGCACATCGCGCCGGGCGGATAAACGAGATGAAATCTGGTCGAGCGCAGCGCCGTCGTCGTTTTCCACTTCCATGACGGCATATACGTCGGCGTCAATTGCTGCGAGCCCGGCCGCCAGCTTGTCGAACTGCCGCTCGAGCTCCCGGGTCGTGTTCGCGCCGCGGCAGTCAAGACCACTCGGGCCGCAGCTTGCGCCGGGACGATCAAGCGTGAAAAAAGCATTCAGCGCGTTTATGCCGGCGACGCGCACGATTCCAGGCGTTCGGGCAATTGGTGACGGTCTCGGATTCGTTGC
Organism: uncultured Woeseiaceae bacterium; assembly: GCA_964522355.1. GTDB lineage: Bacteria > Pseudomonadota > Gammaproteobacteria > Steroidobacterales > Woeseiaceae > JBFGFX01. The sequence goes on from CAZFVT010000112.1 coordinate 2,424, forward strand.
CTCAAACTCCACCGGCTCCGTCGGCACCAGTCGCCACGCCCGTTGATCGCCGCCCCGGCGGTCCACCGTGTAGCGCAAGACGCCGGTAGCAGAGGTAACGCGGTCACCGACGCGAATGGGTCGGGAGCTGCCATCGGCAAAATCCGGCGTCAGATAACGGATGGGCGTAACGTTCTGCTCGAAGCTGCCATCTTCCAGCAGCAGGCTGCGCGCGGCGAAGTCGGCCTGGTGCTCTGCATAACGTTCCGCGTCCGGGGGACGGGTACTCGTGAATATGCGCGGCGACTCGCCGGCGTAAAGCAGAAGCGTGCCGTAGCGTTCGAGGTTATAGCTGTCGGCAACCCACATGGGCTGGGCAAGGGTGACGAGCTTGCCCTCGTAGGCCGCGAGATCATCTGCCGGCAGCTCCAGGGGTATGGGCGCTGTCGTCGAGCAGGCGGCCAGCCCGACGAGGACAAGAAAAATGGAAATGCGGCAACACAACATCAGGCCGCGGTTTATAGCACGAATTGAGTTCGGGCCGGCGAATCGGGACGCGGTGCGAACGACTAGTGCGAGACTTCCGTGTAGGCTGACAGGAACTCGAGCCCGCGGCGCATCTGCTGCCGATCCAGCCTTTCATCGGGGGCTTTCTTCAGGTCCGCGGCAACCCAGCGCACCTCGTGCTCCTCACAGTAACCCCAGACCAGCCGCCCGATCTGCCAAACCTCGCGACAAGAGCCGCACTGCGGGCAGCCACGCACGACCGGGCGTCGCTGCAGGGGAAAAGGCACGATGTTGTTGGGCGTATCCGGCATAGCGCTGTCTAGAGACTGAGAATCCTTAGGTTCATACAGCCTCACGCAGCGCGCCGTGATACCGGTCACAGGAGGATGCTTAAGCGAGTGTCTGCTTTCGCCGCAAGCAGACGGAAATCAGTGTGGATATTGTGTTGTCTGTGCGGCAGCAATCGGCCACTAGCGGCCACTCATCCCCTCGTATTCCCACAGCCAGTGCTTGGACAATTCGTTGTAGAGATCGATGGTCGGATCTGTTTCGATTTCTCTAATAAACGCGTCGAATCGACGAATCAAATCGGGAAGGCCGCGCCACTTCTCGATCATGAAAATGTACCTCTTTTTCTCGAGTCGTTTGATCGAAACGGGTGTGCACACCTGAACTTGGAAGTCGGTTCCTCCGTTCTCGTCGCCAACCGTTAGTCCAATGGACTCCTCAAAATCGTTCGGATCAGTTGGTGACCAATCCTCGGCGTTGAGTACATCGTTGAACCAGAGGTTAGTTACTTTCACAGAGAAATGAGTTTGAATTGTTCACGATGTTTGACTGTCCGCTATGGGTCACGAGCAGGAATTATAACCGACGCTCGACCAGGGACTCTTCACGGCCAGAACCGGTCGCCCGGACACAAAACCTAAAGGTCCGCTTATGGTAGCGGACGCGTGATTTGCCCTGTTCCGACAGCTCGAATACGGGTTCGATTGAGATAGCTCAGGGAGTGTATGGGTCCTCTGTGCCAGGCGGAATCGGCGGCTCCCGCCGTAACGACGCTTCATGCTCCTTCAGTATTTCCGCCATCGGCCATCGCACCCAGAAACGGCCAGCCGTCGCCTTGGTTAATGGATTCATCTCTTTCGGATCGTCGTAAATGTCATAGAAGCGAGGAAAATCGTACGTAGTCTTCTTATCGGATCCCAGCTCAACTTCCTTGAACATCATCTTCCAGTTGCGCCATTTTATTCCGAACAAATCGTTACCGACATAAATCATGAATCCGTCGCGATTCGACGTTTCCGAATCACCAGTCAGGAAGGCCAGCTGATCGACACCGTCGATTTCCCGATCGTCTGGGATTTCAGCCCCAGCGATTGCCGCAAAGGTCGTGAACATATCGACCAAATGAACGATCTCGTCCGACACCCTTCCTGCTTCAATCTTGCCTGGCCACCGGACGATGAACGGGACACGCAGGCTTCCCTCCAGACCCGAAAAATAAGACCCTCTCCACGGCCCACTCCAGCCGGCGAAATCCGGCAAGAACTCTGGCCCGTTATCCGAAGTGAAGATGAATATAGTGTTGTCCTCTATCCCGAGGTCTTCTATGACGTCAAGAATTTCGCCAGTGTGTGCATCCATTTGCATCAGTGCATCCGCCCAACGACCGTTGCCACTCTTGCCAGAAAACTCTTCACTGGCCTCTACCGGATAATGCGGCATTGTGTACGGGATGAATGCAAAAAATGGCTGATCAGCACGCGCCTGACGTTCGATGAAATCAATCGCCTTGTCAGTCAACTCGCGATCAATCTCACGGCGTTCGTCGCGTCCAAAGATTCGAACCTTTTTGGGCGCCTCGCCGCGCTTGCCGTCATAAATGTACTGCGGCACAGCGTACGGGCTTAGGTTTTCGGCCATCACAGACTCGAACTGTTGCTGCTCGGGCCATAAACTTTCATCCGACGAGTTCGGAATCCCATACCACTCGTCAAAACCCTGATCTGTCGGGAAGCGGCCCTCGGTATGACCGAGGTGCCATTTGCCGAACATACCCGTCGCGTAGCCGGCTTCAGACAGCATCTCCGCCATAGTTACTTCCCACTGGGTGAGACCATACACACCGGTTGTAATCGGAACCGAACCGTTCCCCGACCGAATTGCATGCCGACCAGTCATCAGCGCCGAGCGAGATGGCGTGCACTGGGCTTCAACATTGAAATTGGTTAGACGAAGTCCCTCGGATGCGAGCTGATCAATGCGAGGAGTTGCTGCCCCGCGAGTGATGCCGCCACCGTAAACGCCTAGTTCGCCGTAACCCAAGTTGTCCATGAATATGAAGACTATATTGGGTTTGTCCTGTGCTTGGGCAGAAGCGGCAAGCAATACCAATGAAATTAGCAAGAGTCTGATCAGGCTCATGTCAGGTTTCTCCGGATCGGGGAATGAGGGGCTTCGAATTGTTATTAGACCCATTTTACTCATCGGCCACCCGAGACCAAAGGGGTTCACTAGAGAAGCAGAATCTACTTTATCTCTGTCGCCCGACCGCAATACGTAACGATGATTAGAATATGCGGAGTTTCTGAACTCTACGAACGAATGTCCGCTTTGGGTCAGAAGCCGCCAGTCTAACTCAGATCGTCTGACCGGAAAGTTACGGCCAGAAGCAGCCGCTCAATCGAGCAGACAACTACGATAGTAGTCGCCGCCCTGAGACTCCAATAGGTTAACAATCTGCTCGATTGGCTCAGACTCCACGTTGAACCAATGATCGCCGTCTTTCGTCTCCGCGCCAAGTCGAAGGCGCTCGCCCAGGTCATGTGCGGTCAACTTATTTGGCGTGATGGTCTTGCCGTAGTAGGTCGTGAAATCGCCTAACGGTACTACGCCAAGCTCGATTACAAACTTCCCTGAATCGTATCTGTCGAGCTGAATCGTCAGTAGCTCATTCCTGCCGTCTCGGCTTCTTCGAAAGTGTGGAAACGATCCCCGAAAACCAAGATTACGCAGCTCTGGGACTAGGTTCGCTTTTAAGTAGTCTCGCGACATGTATGTCGAGTCTATCGGACTTTTCTACCAGAGACTGATTCCGGCCAGTAGGAGTCATTCGATTCTGAGGTCTTCAGATCGGAATCCACGAGCCCTCAAGAGCGCCCACAGTACAGCTTTAATACCGAAGAAAAAGAACAACGGGCCGATACCAATAACGAAGATTGCAGCTGCGAGAAGTCCCTCAGAACTGTCCAAAGAACTTCGCACACTGGCGAATGCCGCAATACTGTAGGCGATTAAGGGTCCAAATACCCACCACGGGTGCACCAGATAGAAGCGATAAAGGTATAAGAACGGTTTCTCGACTAGGTGAGCATCGTCTATGAGCGCCTTCCACTTTTCAGGAGTCAAAAGTCACCTTCGCTTACAAGATAAGCCGAATTCTGCGAGCGACCGGAAAGAGTCAGTAGCCATCAGTCTACCTCATGTATTGCGAACGACGATTTACGGCCAGAAGCGGACGTCGCATTGTTACTCGATAACTGAATCAATACATGCGGATAAATCTGTCGCGAAAAGATTCAGACATGACTGATCAACGACCATGTGAAAAGAACCCTTGAGCTTGCCCGCAGCGAATGTGATCGCAAGAACCGGATTCATGCCTGAAATGATTTCTGGCACTGACCCAAACTCGAAATCCAATTGCTGTCCGGGTAGACGGCAGAAATGGAATTTTTTATCCAGCTGGTTTGGGTCAAGGTCGGCCATTGATAGCCGCACCCAATTGCCAATGTGCTCAGAAAAATCATTAACATCAGCCAACCGAGCCCACAGACCCTCGACTTGTATCACCACGTCGTGTTCGTGATCACCATCCCAGTGTTCGCCGCGAAAATCGAGTCTTAGTAACACGCCCGGATCAGTCGCATACTTTTGCTGATAGCCGAACTCAATAACCATGCAGTCCTCACCATCGTTCGATCTCAATGTGGCTATCACGTGATTATCCTTAAGTAGGCAGCCTCAATTCTCGCGCTCTGTTAGTTCACCCGTACCGTCAATGACTGCTTTGGGTCAACAGGAGTCATTCTACCCCGAATCTGACGGGACTCCGCCTTCGAACGTAGTGGACGCCGAGAATCAGCGTCCTGCACTGTTTCGTCAGAGCGACTTCCGAAGACTAAGGGCAAAACTCCGGTTTTCCCACGGGAGTTTTGAGCCTGACCAGTTCTCTTTTACCGGGACGACCACCACTAATCGTAGTTCGACGCGTCGCTCGACCGTGACAGTGTGAATAAAGGAACATCGGCTATTCCTTAGTTCGCACGACAAAGTCCTCCGGCGCGAAAGCCTGAACATCATCGTCATTGACATAGCTCATCACTCCGTTCGCCCAGAAACCCTTTTTGCCAATCGTGGGAAAGGATACGACATCCGTCGAAGTGCGCTCTCCCCCCATCAGATAGACGAGGTCTGATGTGCCATCGTTTCGGAGTTGATGCACTGATCCATCGGTAGGAAATCCAACGAAATCTCCTGCGCGAACCTCGTCTTCTTCCTCGTCGATCACGAGTACACCCACGCCTGAGATGATGAAGACAAACTCTTCCTGCGCGGCGTGCGCGTGTGGCAGGAAGCTCCGTTGGCCGGGTGGCATTCGACCGACATTCAATCCCAGCCTGGACAAACCAACACGATCCGACAATGGCAGCAGGTGTATGCTCGAGTCGGCAGCGAGCGGATGCGCAATGGGTACGTAGTCGGTGTCCTTTAACTCGGAAAGTCTCACTACGTAGCTGTCAAGGTTCCGGCTTCTAGAGTTCGTCATTTAACCAGTCCTCCAGGTCAATTCTGGGTTGTCTACCGAGACTATACGCCTGTACCGGCAAGACGGCTCCGAGGGTACGCCGGGCACAGTTTGCTTGTCCAAGGCGCTTCGTCAGTGCACTGGTAGTGGGCGATTAAGCTCTCCAAGCTGCCGGGCCATAGGAACCGCCATACGGGGATAAGTGAACTGTCCCCGCGGACCTAGAGCGACCGGCCCAACAACACTTCTTTGGTCGCAGTTAGCTGGTAAATTCAGCGCATCTTGTCCGAAAAGGTCCACGACGAATGCCAACCCCAGATCAACTGTTCGGGTGGGCCGGCCAGGCGGCGATGCTGGGCTGGCTAATACTCCTGGTCCTCCCCCGTCGATGGCCCTTGCTACTGGCCTTGCCGCGCTTCGTTATACCCTTCGGGCTGTCGCTGCTGTATGCCGGACTGGCGATGACGCATTTCTCTACCATCGACGGAGGTGGTTACGGGTCACTGGCCGACGTCAAAACACTGCTTTCCAAAGATGAAATGCTGCTCGCCGGCTGGGTGCATTACCTTGCCTTTGATCTCTTCATCGGCGGCTGGATTGCCGTCAATGCGGACAGAATCGGAATCAGCAGACTGGGGCAGGCCCCGATCCTGATCGCAACGTTTATGCTTGGCCCGGTCGGGCTCGCGATCTTCCTCGGAATGCGGGTCGTATACCTTCGCGGAACGCCGCGTGAACCACAGGTGGCAACGCTATGAATCGGTTAGGTTCTGCCACGGGGATACCGCTCTTTGAGCGGCTCGACGACGACCGTATTACCCGACTCTTTGTGTCGCTGGCGCTGTTAATGATGGCCAGCGTCGTCGTCTTCCTTCCGGCCATGATCCTCGATCAGCGAGTGCTCGATAACTCGTCGGTCTGGATCAAGCCGCAGAAGTTCAACCTCTCGCTGGCGCTTCATGCCCTGACGCTGGCCGTATTGGTTCAGCTCCTGCCGCGCGAAGTCCGCACCGGCTGGGCGATGACGGTTTTCAGCTACCTCGCAGCCGCTGCTTTGATCTTTGAATACGTCTACATAGCCATCCAGGCGGGACGGGCGCGCCGTTCGCATTTCAATTTTGAAACCCAGTTCGAGGGGCTCTTCTACGCGGCAATGGGCGTCGGTGCCGTGCTGCTGGTGCTTGTGGCCCTGGTGCTTGCGATCCAGATCTGGCGCGAGGGCGACAGATCCCGCGAGGGCCTTTGGCTTGGGTCTGTTGTCGGTTTGTCACTGGGTTTCGTCGTCACCATCGTTGTCGCGAGCTACATGTCGAGTACAGGAAGGTATGTAGGCGCTCCCCTGGAGGGTGGCGGCGCCGTCATGCCGATCTTTGGCTGGAGCCTCGAATACGGGGACTTGCGGCCGGCGCATTTCGTCAGCCTGCATTTAATGCAGACCGTGCCCTTGGCAGGATGGTTAGCTGACCAGCGGGGATGGAATGCAAAGCAGGTCGTGCTTG
>CAZFVT010000113.1:0-9088 GCA_964522355.1 uncultured Woeseiaceae bacterium
GAAAACGCCGGCATTCGAACGGCCATGAGCAACAGCTTCGGTTTCGGCGGCACCAATGCGACCCTGATGTTCCGACGGGTCGACTAGCAAAGCGTGCCCGTCGCCGGTGAGCCTGAAGGCCGCCGGCTCCGGAGGATCCCATGCCTATCGAAGTGATCAGTGAACACGCCGCATTCGGCGGCACCGTCGGTTTCTATCGACACCAGGCGACGTCCACAGACTGCGATATGCAGTTTTCCGTGTTCACTCCACCGCAGGCGACCGCTGATCGGGTGCCCGTCCTGACCTGGCTTTCCGGACTGACCTGCACCGAAGAGACCTTCATGATCAAGAGTGGCGCGCAGCGGCTCGCGGCCGAGCTCGGCCTGATGATTGTCTGCCCGGACACAAGCCCAAGAGGAGAGGCCATACCGGATGATCCCGAAGGCGCCTGGGATTTCGGGCTGGGTGCCGGCTTCTACCTGAATGCGAGCGAGGCGCCCTGGTCCGCGAACTACCGCATGTATGACTACGTCAGCCGCGAGCTGCCGGGGCTTATCGAGAGTGAGTTCCCGGCCGATAAGCATCGGCAGGGCATCTTTGGACACTCGATGGGCGGCCACGGTGCGCTGACAGTTGGCCTGAAGAATCCGGACACCTACGCGTCGATCTCGGCGTTCGCGCCGATCTGCAACCCGATGGTCTGCCCCTGGGGGCAGAAAGCGTTTGGTAACTATCTCGGCGCCGATGAGAGCCTTTGGCGAGACTACGATGCGACGGAGCTCATTGCATCCGGCGCTAAATCCAAAGCCGGGTTGCTCATCGATCAGGGGCTGGATGATCAGTTCCTCGAGCGCGAGTTGTACCCCGATCACTTTGCGGCCGCCTGCGAAAAGGCCGGCGTTGAGCTAGAACTGAGGCGGCATGCCGGTTACGACCACGGCTACTACTTCATCGCGACGTTCGTCGACGACCACCTGCGGCACCACGCCCGGATCCTGGCGGGCTGAAGGCCGGGGCACAGCAACCTTGACCGAGTACCTGGTTCTCGCAGCAGCCATGCTGGCGACGGGTGCCGTCAGCGGCGTGCTGGCCGGCATGCTGGGTATCGGCGGGGGCATCGTCATCGTGCCGGTGCTGGACGCGGCGCTCGGCATTCTCGGCGTCGATGGCGCAATACGCATGCACATTGCCGTAGCGACGTCGCTGGCAACGATCATTCCGACGTCAATCTCCTCGTCGCGCGCGCACCACCGGCGGCAGTCCGTCGATCTTGATCTCGTCCGGCGCTGGTCGGCATTCATATTCGCCGGCGCGCTGTTCGGTACCTGGATTGCGGCCCGCGTGCACAGCGATGCGCTTGCCGGCCTGTTCGGTGCGGTTGCGTTCATCATTGGCATCAAGCTGCTGTTGCCGACCGAGGGCAAGACGCTTGCCGACTCTGTCCCCCGCAGCCCGATCATGGCCCTTGTGCCCACGACCATAGGCACGATTTCCAGCATGATGGGTATCGGTGGCGGCACGCTGACGGTCGCGGCGCTGACGCTAATGAATCAGCCCGTGCACAGGGCGGTCGGCACGGCTGCTTTGTTTGGTCTGGTCATCGCCTTACCCGGCACCGTCGGCTTTATCGTTGCAGGCTGGTCCGATCCCCGCCTGCCGGCTGCGAGCCTTGGCTATGTAAATCTTGCGGGTTTCCTGTTTATCGCGCCGACCACCGTACTGTTTGCCCCGCTGGGTGCGGCGATAGCGCATCGCCTGAGTCAGCGCCAGCTTAGCGCCCTGTTCGGCGGGTTCCTGCTGTTGATGTCGGTGCGAATGGGGCTGCAGGTGATCTAGCCCGCGAAATCCGGACCCCGTATAAGCCACTATTGCCGGTCAGGATGCAGAGCTTGTAGCTTCGTCCTTCACAGCCGTTCCGCCTCTTTTTGCGGCGAAACGCCGAACACGCCACACTTCCGACATGACCTCAGGCCCCACCCCTCAAGACTTTGCCCAGATCCTGGTTGACCGCCTGCAGTCCGCGCTGGTGCTGGTGGACGATAAGGGGCGCATCGCTTACGCGAACGCCGAGGCCAGCAAGATGTTCGGTTACCCGGAGGGTGAGCTCGGCGGGCTCGATATAGAGGTGCTGGTACCGGAGGCGCAGCGCCAGCGTCACGTGAAGCTGCGATCGGCGGGCGGGCGGCCGGCGAAGGAGCGGTCCTTCGTCTCGGGCCTCAGCCTGCAGGCAAGGCGCAAGGATGGCGACGTGTTCGATGCCGAGATTGCGCTCAGCCCGGTGAAGGTCGCGGGCCGCAGCTATGTCTGCAGCACGGTCCGGGACGCCAGCGAAACCGGAACGGCAAGTGCGTATTTCAGGAACCTGCTGGAATCGGCGCCTGATGCGATGATCATCGTCGACAGCCGCGGCGTTATCGAGATCGTGAATCGACAGTGCCAGGAAATGTTTGGCTATCCCCGGGAAGACCTCGTCGGCCAGCCCATCGAGTTCCTGCTGCCAGAGCGATTTCGTCGTGCGCACAAGAGCCACATCAAGGGCTATTGCGAGAATCCGCACCTGCGGCCAATGGGGCGCGGAATGGAACTCGCGGGTCGTCGTTATGACGGGAGCGAGTTCCCGGTTGAGATCAGCCTGAGTCCCGTGCAGGGTCCGGACGGACTGCGGGTTTCCAGCGTCATCCGCGATGTCACCGCCCGCCACGCACTGGAGCGTGAACTGATTGAGGCGCGCCAGCAGGCCGAGCGTGCGAATCGGGCCAACACGGCCTTTCTCGCCGCCGCCAGCCACGATCTTCGTCAGCCGGTCCAGGCGCTTAGCCTACTCAACGGTGCGCTGCGGCGCACAGTGGAAAACCCGCTGGCGAAGGAGATGGTCGAGTCGCAGCAGCATTCGCTGGATGCGATGACCAACCTGTTGAATTCATTGCTGGACATCAGCCGCCTCGATGCGGGCGCCATCGAGCCGGAGATCGAGGACTTTCCGATGCGAAGGCTTATTGACCGCCTGTCCTCCGAGTTCGGTCGGCAGGCCAGTCAGAAAGGCGTCAGGTTCTCCGGCGGTGATTGCGAGAAGACGGTTCGCAGCGATCCAAACCTGCTCGCCGAGATTTTGCAGAACCTCGTCTCCAACGCCATTCGCTATACGGATGCGGGTGGCGAAGTGCGCGTCGGCTGCACGCCGGCGGGTCGGCGTCTTCAGATTGACGTTGTTGATACCGGTCTCGGCATTGAGGCCGACGAGCTGGAGAACATCTTCCGCGAGTTTCACCAGGTCAAGCACCAGGGCTCGGAGGTCGAAGGCTTCGGCCTGGGGCTGGCCATTGTTCGGCGGCTGTCGGACCTGCTCGACGTGGAGATAGACGTCGAGTCCACGCCCGGCGTCGGTTCGCGGTTCACAGCGTTTGTGCCGCTGGCCGAGGCCGAGATTGTGGACGACGACGAAGCCGTGGACCTGCCGGTCGAAGAGGCCGAAGACATCAGCGGCCGCGTGCTGCTGATCGAGGACGACCAGCAGGTTGCCGGCGCCTGGTCGCTCCTGCTGGCCGCGGAAGGCTTTGTCGTCGACCGCGCCGAAAGTGCAAACGACGTTCGCGAGCTACTGAAGGGCGGGCACGGTTGCCCGGATCTTGTCATCTCTGACTACCACCTGGCCGACGGCTCCACCGGCGTTGAAGCCGTCAGCATCGTTCGCGAGTTTTATTCGCAGGATGTTCCGACATTCATCGTTAGTGGCGATACCACGCATGTCGTCGAGCCTGCGCGCTCCGTGCCGAACAGTCTGCTCATGCGCAAGCCGGTCGACACGGAGCGGCTGCTGCGACTCGCGAGGGAAGCGGTCGAAACCGGGGTTATCGAAGAAGACTAGCAGGTAGTTGAAAAAATCCATCCCTGGCTTTTTTCAACGTCGCCAACAGAAAACGCGGTTTCCTGTTGCCTCTCATTATCAATGGCTTGCAGCCATAGAAAATGGCGGTACATCCATGTACCGGTCGCAGCCTGTCGAAAAACTGCGTTTTTCGACAGGCTACTGGTTCCACCCCGGTTGGCCATAGCCGTTATCATGGTGCGATGAGCACTATCCTTCTCGTTCTGCTGGCTGTTCTCACGGCGGTCGTCGTCGTGCTGATTGCCGGCTACCTGCTGTCGCTGGACTTCAATCGGCAGCACCGACGGGAAACCGAGGCTTTGCCGCGGGTCTCGCGCGATGAGGTAGCAGCGGCCGATGGCCTCGTGCAGATCGATGCAAACGGTCACGTGTTTCGCGCCCGCGTCCGGGGTTTGGACAACGACGGCGATGGCGTCATTCTGCTGCACGGCTGGCCGCAGTCGTCGATCGCCTGGGAATCTCTCTCGGACGCCGCCGCCAGCGACGGGTTCCGCGTGGCGGCCGTTGACCAGCGCGGCTACAGCCCCGGCGCTCGGCCGCCGGATGTTCTTGACTACAGCATCAAGTATCTCGTTGACGACGTGCTGGCGATCGCCGATGCGCTGGGCTTCGAGCGGTTTCACCTTGCCGGCCACGACTGGGGCGCAGCGGTGGGCTGGGGTCTCGTAATGACGCATCCGGAGCGGGTGATCAGCTGGTCGGCGCTGTCGATTCCGCACTCCGTTTCTTTCGTCGAAGCCGTGAAGAAAGATCCTGTGCAGCGGCGCAAGAGCGCATACATCCTCTTCCTGCGGATTCGGCGCCTGGCTGAAGCGACCTTGGGCTGGGGGCGGCTGAGTGTGTTTCGACGGGTGATGTATCGCTTCATGCCGGTGGAGCATGCCGCCGAGTACCAGAAGATGTTTCTCGAACCGGGTGCGCTGGCCGCCATCCTCAACTGGTACCGCGCGATGGGGAAGGGGCCATCGCTGAATGCCACCCCGGGAATCGGCTTACCGGTGCTGTTCGTTTGGGGCAATCGTGATCCGGCGGTATCCCGGGCCGCCGTGGAGGGGCAGGCCCGCTTCATGCTGGGACCCTATAGCTACGTTGAGCTCGATGCCGGTCACTGGCTGCTCGAGCATCGCGAAGACGAGGTGATCACCGCCGTGCTCGAACACCTTCGCGAGAACGCGGCCGGCGCGCTCGCGGAATGGCGAACTGAAGCGTCCTAGCCGAAGGCGTCGAAGACGGCTTTGTTGTCCGCGATGATGCGCGCGGTGACGTCAGGTTCCGGGTGGCGACTCCAGTCGCCGCGCTGGAACGATCCACCGAGCAGAATCTCACCGCGCCTCGGGAACATGTAGGTGACGCCACCGCCTCCGCCGACCGACAGGTAGTCGACGGCCGGGTCCGGCGGCATGAACACCAGCTGGCCTTTGGCCGGTACCAGTTCCTCGTCGTCGAACAGCGCCTTGGCGCCGAGGCCCGTGCAGTTGAAGATCGTGTCTTCGTCGAGAGACAGGACCTCATCCAGGTTCTGGAAGTTCTTCGCCTTGATCTTGCCGCCTGCGATGAAAAAGTCGTTGCGGATCTTGCGCAGGAAAATCGCCGGCTCGATCAGCATGGTGACCGTGCGCTTCACGTAGCGCGTCGGGAACGGATGCTCGCCCGGTCCGAGATCGGCAATCGAGGCAAACAGTTCGGGGAGTTCCCGAAGGTAGTAGTTCTCTTCTCTAGGGCTGTCGCCGATGTAGTAATTCTCGATGAAGCTGACGCCGTAGTCCGGGCCGACGTGGTTCTGGTAGGCGTGATGAGAAATGCGCGCCGCGAACTTGTACTGGGCCTCGAACGCCGCCGAAGCGACGCCTTCCTCGAACACGCTGGTCGGCGCCCACTGCCCGCCGCCGACGTTGGACGTGCTGTGCCGGGCGGGATCGCGGGTGTAAATCGTGACCTCCCAGCCCGCCTGCTGCAGCAGTCGAGCAGTCGTCAATCCCATGACGCCCGAGCCCATGACGGCGGCGCGACCCAGCGGCAGGCCCATGGCCTGACGGACCGCCAGGGCGGATGAACCCCAGGACAGGGAAAGGCCACCGCCGCCGTGTCCGTAGTTGTGAATGACGTTCTTATCGTCGAACTCGTCGCGACGTACGACGAAACCGGAGGGCCGGTAAGGGCGATGACCGACTATCACCCGCACGACGCGATCTTCGGAGATGCGCGGCGCGACAAAGGGCTGGCGCGAATAGGGCCGAGAGTAGCGGCTTCCGCCGCCCGCCGCCGTGACGCAGCCGGACAGTGCGGCGCTTGCAGAAAGAGCGCCAAGCGACTTTAAAACCTGTCGCCGGCTTTGCGAAGAACGTTTCGCCATGAAGGATTCCCCCGTGAATCAAGTGGCAGCTTACCGGCAGCCCGGAAGTCGCGGCAAGAGTAACTCGACGGACGCCTAAACGAAGGATCGCCGCGAGCCATCGTTACCGATGGCGCGACATCGAGAGAGAAATCGGACTGGAGTCAGGAGGATTCGTCGTCGTGCATTTCGACTGGCGTCTGGAACCAGTCCGGCTTCACGATCAGGAGATCGCAAGGCAGGTGCTCAAGCGTGCGTTCCGCCGTGGCGCCGATGAACAGTCTTTTCCACCGGTTTCGGGAAACGGCCCCCATGACGACAACGTCCGCGTCGATCTCACCGGCCATCGACGGCAGCTCTTCGTGAGTCAGGCCCGGCACCAGGTGCGACCGCTCGTCGGCGATCTCGTGGAACTCCGTGACTTCGCTGAAGCGTTTCCCATGCTGCTCGCGCATCTGCTTCTCGATCTCGTCGAACGGTAATGAGACCGGGATGTAGGCATTCGCCGTGGCGGTTGCTACCGCGATGCGGGGATCGTAGGCGTGGAAAGCGTGCACGACGCCACCGGTATCCTCAGCTACGTTCTTTGACAGCATCAGAATCTCGTCATCCAGCGCCGCGGGCTTGTCGTTCTCGTTCAGCGGATCGATGGCGGCGAGGAACACCGGCTCACTGCCAATGGCACGCGGTTTCACCAGCCACACCGGGACCGGGCAGGTGCGAATCAGGTTCCAGTCCGTGTTGGTGAACAGCGCCCGCTCGACCGCGGAATGGTGGTGCGTGTCCTTGATGACGAGGTCTGCCTGGCTGGCGATGGCCCGCCGGACGATGCCCTCATACAGCGGATGGTCCCAGGTTGCCTGGCTGGTCACGGTAATACCGTCGTCGCGCAGGGGTGCGGCCAGCGCTTCCAGCTTCTTCTGGTACTCGGCGATGACCTCGGAGCGCGCCTTCTCGAGCGAAGGTGAATCGAACAGCCGATCGCCGCTCAGGTATTCATTGTAGTAACAGACGAGGATTTCGATGGCTGCGCCGCTGCGCTTTGCCAGCCATGCGGCCCGCTCGAGACCGGGTTGTTCGGTCGTCGTGGGGTCGATTACGCAGAGAATACTGGAGAATTTCGCCATGGTTCTTGTCCCTTCTGCAGCTGTCCGTCAGGGCGTTGGATTGCAGTCTAGAAATGCTCCACGGACTTTGCCATACGCTGTCCTACATTTGCCGTCTCGGTATGTACTTACCGCGGGTGCGGCGTTGGACCTCATGTCTCAGGACTTCATCTGCATGCGTACCAGGTCGGCCAGCGATTTCGCTTCCATCTTTTCCATGACGCGAGCGCGATGAATCTCCACGGTCCGCTGGCTGACGCCAAGATCGTAGGCGATCACCTTGTTGGGCTTGCCGGTCACGACCAGGTCCATGACTTCGCGTTCACGTTTGGTCAGTTTGTCGATCCTGGCGGCGATCCCTGCCTGCTCCTGGCGCTCGCCGCGCCGCAGCTCATCGGTTTTCAGGGCGTCGTGTACCCGATCCAGGAGCTCCTGGTCACGGAACGGCTTCTGGATAAAGTCGATGGCGCCTTCCTGCATCGCCTGAACGGCCATCGGCACGTCGCCATGCCCGGTGACGAAGATAATCGGCAGGGTGCTGCCCATGTCGGCCAGCTTTCGCTGCAGCTCAAGCCCGCCCATACCCGGCATGCGGATGTCGAGCACGAGGCAGCCGGCATTGCCGGAAGAGTACTGTTCCAGGAAGGCATCGCCGGAGTCGAAGATCCGGTAGGGCAGTCCCACGGATCGCAGCAACAACTCCATGGCATGGCGAATGGCCTGATCGTCATCGACGACAAAAACGGTTGGTTCGGAGCTGCCTTCTGGCATTGCGTTGCGAGTCCTTTGGGCCATGACGCCTTTTGCGGTGCGACATATCTACCACGATTGCAGGCCGTATCACAGCGTCGAACGGGCCACGCTAGTCGAGCTTGCGCGAGAATCGCCTTACGGCGAAGAGTATCGCTATGGCGGTAAAGGCGGCCAGGGTCAGGAACTCCTGTCGAAGCTCGATGAGGCCTGCGTCCCGCAGCATGATGCCCCGCGTCAGCCGGATATAGTGCGTCGTAGGGAGCAGTTCGCCTAAGTAGCGCGCGAACTCCGGCATGCCGGCAAACGGAAACATGAAGCCGGACAAGAGTATGGATGGCAGCAGCAGGAACACCATCATCTGCATGGCCTGGAACTGGGTTTGTGCGATCGTGGACAGGAAGAGCCCTAGCCCTAAGTTCGCTGTAATGAAAAGCAGCGAGGCGAAGTAGAGTTCGGCCAGGCTGCCGCGAACGGGCACGTCGAACAGCCACCGTCCAACCAGGAGGATGATCGCCAGCTGCACAAGACCAATGCCGACGTAGGGCAGAACCTTGCCGATCATGAGTTCCGAGTTCCGGATCGGCGTATTGATGAGCAGCTCGAGGTTGCCGCGCTCGCGTTCGCGAACGATGGCGACGGCGGTGAACAGCATCATCGTCATCGTCAGGATCACCCCGATCAGGCCCGGGACGATGTTGATGGCGGTGCGCCGTTCGGGGTTGTAGTAGGCACGGACCTCGAAAGTCTGAGGGCGCTGTGCGTCGAGCTGGGTATCGAGCCGGAACGGCATACCGGCGAGCTGGTTGGCGACGCCAAGAATGGTCGGGTCGGCGCCATCGACCAGCAGCTGGGCCGCCGGCCGGCGCGGATCTATGAGGCGGCGGTCAAAGTCGGGCGGAATCGGCACTGCCACAGGGACCTCGCCGCGCCGAAGGTGATCATTGAGCGCCTCCGGTGTCGCCGCTTCGTGTCTGAAATTCAGTACCTGCGTTTGCTTGAGTTCGGCCACGAGCTGTCGGCTGAGGTGGG
>CAZFVT010000114.1:0-9078 GCA_964522355.1 uncultured Woeseiaceae bacterium
CAAGTCGCCTGAGTCGCTGTTCCGCCGTATCGACCCCGATTACTACTATCCGACGTTCGGCGATGACGGCACGGTTGCCGAGCTGGCGCCGACGTCCGGAAAGTTCTTCGTGCGACTGAGCGAGGGTGACAACTTCGGCCAGTGGGGCAACTTCAAGGTTGCCTATATGGATAACGAGCTCGCACAGGTGGATCGCGGTCTCTACGGCGCCAATGCGCGCTTCCAGTCGGACGAAACCACCGATTTCGGTGAAGTCAGGTACGCCCTCGATGCCTTTGCCGCCGAGCCCGGCACGCTAGCCAGTCGTGAAGAGTTCCGCGGCACCGGCGGTTCGCTGTACTTCCTGGAGCGTCAGGACCTCCTGACCGGTTCGGAGCGCGTGCGCATCGAGATTCGCGACAAGGCATCCGGCATCGTCACCGGCGTCGTCAACCTGCGGCCGGTGCTCGATTATGACATTGACTACCTGCAGGGTCGGGTGCTCCTGAATGAGCCGCTGGCTTCGACGGCCGATGACAACCTGCTGGTCCGCGCGAGCGCGATGAACGGCGACGAGGCCTACCTGGTCGTCCGCTATGAATACACGCCTGGCTTCGACGAGATCGATGCGGTGTCCGTCGGCGCCCAGGGTCACTACTGGTTCGGCGACTGGGTGCGGCTGGGTGCGACGCTCAACGAGAACGAGGAGGACAGTGGGGATAGCAGCCTTAATGCTGCAGATTTAACGGTACGACTAACGTCAGACACTTGGTTCAAGACCCAGTTTGCCAGCAGCGAAGGCCTGGTTTCGCTGCCCTCATTCTCGGCCGATGGCGGCTTCGAGTTCCAGAGCTTTGACGGGGCAAGCTTTACCAACGCTCGGGCTGACGCCGTGCGGACCGACCTCAGCCTCGGCAGCAATGACCTGATCGGCTTTGGCAACGCCAAACTGAGTGTCTACATGCAGGACGTGGACGGCGGTTTCTCAGGGCCAGGCCTCGCGACTCTGACCGATACGCGCAACGTGGGCGGCGCGTTCAGCATGCCGGTGCTTGAAGACCTGATGATCAATCTGCGCGTTGACAATCGCGACCAGGAGCAGGGGCTCGAGACCACCGCAAGCGAGATCAACTTCGCCTACCACCTCTCAGAGCACTGGGATTTCAGCGCGGGCTTCCGTGAGGACACCCGCACGGATAACTCGACCTTCGTACCGCTGACCCAGGAAGAGGGCAGCCGTTCGGATGCCATTCTGCAGGTCGGCTATGACTCTCACGATACGTGGAGCACTTACGGCTTCGTGCAGGACACCCTGAGCGTCGACGGCACCCGGCAGACAAACAGCCGTTTCGGTGTCGGTGGTTCCTTCCGGGTTTCCGAGCGGCTGCACCTGGATGCGGAAGTCTCGGACGGCGACCTGGGCGCGGGTGGGCGCGTCGGCAGCAACTATATCTTCTCGGATCGCACCAGTGTGTACCTCAACTACGCCCTGGAGAATGAGCGCACCGACAACGGCCTGCGTACCTTCAACAACGGTCGCGAAGGCAACCTCGTTGCCGGTCTCAAATCACGGCTGTCGGATTCAACCAGCGTATTCCTCGAAGAGCGCTATCAGCACAACCGGGCCATGACCGGCCTGACGCATGCCACCGGTATTACCTTTGCGCCGAATGATCACTACAGCTTCGGTATCAATACCGACATCGGCACGCTTCTGGACCAGCAGACCGGCGCGGAGACCGAGCGTATGGCGGCCGGCCTGCAGTTTGCGTTGGGCCTGGGTGAGCTGCAGTACTCGAGCGCCATCGAGTATCGCAACGACATTGCCGAGCAAACGGATCTGAGCGAGACGAAGCGACGCACCTGGCTGTTCCGCAACAACTTCAAGTACCAGGTTAACGACGGCACGCGACTGCTCGGCAAGCTCAATCATTCGACCAGCGACAGCTCGCTGGGCACGTTCTTCGACGGCGGATTCACCGAGGCGGTTCTCGGTTATGCCTATCGGCCGGTGAATAACGACAAGCTGAACACGCTTGTGAAATACACCTACTTCTATAACGTGCCGACGACGGATCAGCTGACCTTGAAGAACATGGCCGCGGAGTTCATCCAGAAGTCGCACATTGCGGCCGTCGACGTCTCTTACGATCTGACCCAGCGGTTCACCATTGGCGGCAAGTACGCCTACCGACTCGGCCAGGTCAGCCTTGATCGAGACACCGAGCAGTTCTTCGACAACAACGCGCATCTCTACGTACTGCGGGCTGACTACCGGTTGTTTGACGACTGGGAGATTCTCGCTGAGGCGCGCAACCTGATGATGCCGGACCTCGAGGAAAACCGCAGCGGCATGCTGCTGACCGTGTCACGCTACCTCGGCGATCACCTCAAGGTGGGCGCGGGTTACAACTTCACCGACTTCTCCGACGATCTGACGGATCTGGACTACGATCACCAGGGCTTCTTCCTGACGATTACCGGATCCATGTAGGGGCGCGCCACGCAGCGATGCCTTTCTTGCGCTAAGGTCAGGATTTGCGCGTCCGCGAGTTCCTGCCATGCAGATCGAAACCGAAAGACTGATTCTCCGCGCCGTCGACCCCGATCGCGATTTCGACGCCTGGGCCAGGGCGCTCGCGGATGAAGAAACCGTGCGCTACCTGAACGGCGAAGTGCTCAATCGCGCGCTGGCCTGGCGAAACATGGCGATGATCCTCGGGCACTGGCAGATGCGCGGCTATGGATTCTTTTCCGTGGAGGAAAAAGACAGCGGCGATTGGGTAGGTCGGGTCGGGCCCTGGAATCCGGAAGGTTGGCCCGAGCCCGAAGTTGGCTGGCTGATCGCCCGTGAGTACTGGGGTAAGGGTTATGCGACGGAGGCCGGGCGGGCATCGATAGACTTTGCTTATCAGGAACTCGGCTGGCAGCGGGTCGTGCACGTAATCCTGGTCGGCAATGAGCGCAGTGCGGCTGTTGCCCGGAAACTCGGCTCTGAATTCGAGCGCCGTGAATCTGAACTGCCCGGCGTCACCGATCAGGAGGTGCTGGTTTACGCGCAGGCGCGTGACTGACGCAGGCGCGAGTAAGGCACCCGTTCGCGAACGACCACAAAGCTTCCTGCTATAGTCGCGCGATGCTTGCCGAAGCCCTGGCGCCCATTCTTTCTTACACGCTCTTCGGCATGGCGCTCCGGGCCAGCGGCGTCGTCAAGGCGGATCTCGCGCCGACGCTTTTCCGCTTCATCTTCGTTGCTACCTTGCCAATGTTGGTGTTTTCATCGATAGCGCGCGCCCCCCTGGATGCCGATGCGGCCCTGCTGCCCTTTGCGGGCTTTCTCAGCAACTCAGGCAGCGCATTAGGCGCATACGTATTTGGTCGCTGGCGTCGCTTAAGCAACAAAGACACCCTCTCACTGGTGCTCTCCTCAAGCGTCATCAACATGATGCTGATGTTCCCTTTCATGCTCTATGGGATCGGCGAGTCGGGGCTGCGGGATGCACTGCTGTTCGATATCGGCAACGCCGTCTTTACCGCAACGGTGGCTTCGGCGATCGCTTATACCAACGGCCGTGATGGTGAGGCGCGGATAGGCCGGACACTGCTGGATATGCTGACGGCACCCATATTCATCGGGCTCGTTGCAGCACTGGTTATCAACCTTGGCGACCTGTCGGTGCCTTCTCTGGTGTACCGCATTACGGAACCCCTCGGGCGCGCAACCATACCGTTGATCCTGGTTGCCCTTGGCATCGCGCTGTCGCCGTCTGCGTTCCGGCGACCCTTGCCTTTGGCCCCTGTGTTTTTCCGCATGGCGATCGGACTGGTGCTCGGCGTTGTGCTCGCAGCGCTCTTCGGCCTGGAGGGCATGACCCGATGGGTGGTCATTGCATCGGCAGGGGCGCCCATCGGTGCGGGCAGCGTGGCGTTGACCGCAATAGGCCGCTTCGACGTGGAGCGAGCGACAGCCGCCGTTACGCTCTCTGTGGCAATCGGGTTCTTATCCGTAACGGCCTTGCTGTGGATGGCCGGCCAGATGACAGGCTGAGGGAAGCCGCGGTCTGCAGACAAGTCGTGATGGCTTTTGCCATGGCATCGAGTCAAAGAACCGCCGATACTTGTGGTGCCGAATTACGACCCGCCAAATGTTGCCACCTTGATGGAACCATTTGCCCGCTTCGGAATCGATAATGAGCGATCGATCCGTCAGCGTCGGCGTTCAGGAAGGACGTCGAAAGGCTGGCCGTAACGGTGACGTCAGAACCACCGAGTTCACAGGCAGGCGCCGCAACCGGCGTCGGCAGGGAGTCTATGGGAACGCCCCTCGAAATTGATCGTCTCGTCGATGAGCAAAAGGTCGACCGGTTCAACGTGTTGGTCGTTGGCCTGTCGTTCCTGGCGATGCTCGCCGATGGCTATGAGATATCCGCCCTGTCGTTCGCGGCTCCCGAGCTCGTCAGGGTATGGGGTATCGAGGCGGCGGATCTGAGCCTGGTACTCACCGCGAGCCTGTTCGGAATTTTTATCGGAGCTCCTCTGCTCGGCCATGTCGGCGATACCTACGGCCGGCGACGTGCGATTCTCATCGCCTGCGTGATCTGTGGAGTCTCCACCCTCGCGATGGCGGCGGCCGGCAACCTGCAGCAAATGTTCGTGTTTCGTGTGATTGCCGGCATCGGTATCGGCGGGCTCATGCCGAATACCATTGCGTTGACGTCGGAGCTCTCGCCGCGGCGGCATCGCGCAATGATGGTCGTCCTGATGTTCGTAGGCATTACGATCGGTGCCGCACTGCCCAGCATCATCGCTGCCAATTTTCTGGCAGAGTTTGGCTGGCAGCTGCTTTTCATCGTGGGCGGGATCTTTCCGCTCCTGGTTACGGTGCTGCTCGCGGTCTACCTGCCGGAATCGGTTAAGTTCCTCGCGGAGCGGCAGGATCGACACGGCGAGCTGCTGGCCGTCGTCCGACGGATGCGAAACGATCTGACCATCCCCGATGACGCCACTTTCGACGTCCCGGGTAAACGATTGGCCGCCGGGGTCGGTGGCTTCCGGCAGATATTCGCAGGTGACCTTCGATGGATTACGCCGCTGCTCTGGTTCGCTTTCGCCGCAACGCTGATGTCGAATTTCTTCCTGAACAGCTGGATGCCGATCCTGTTCCAACGCACCGGCCTGAGCCCGGAAGACGCCGCTTTCGCTACCGGGCTGTATCACGTCGGCGGCACCCTCGGCGGCCTGTTGATCAGTGTCCTCATTGATCGCTGCGGCGTTTGGGTCGTCGCGATGTTCCTTGGTGTGGCGGCACCGGCCGTTGCCGCGATCGGCATGGAATCCTGGTCTGAGTCGGCGACTATGTTGCTTGCGATGATCGCGGGTATCGGCGTGCTCGGCGCGCAGTTCGGCAACAACGCATCGGCAGCGCTGATTTATCCCTCGGAGGTGCGGGCACGCGCCGTCGGCCTGGCGTTCGCCATCGGCCGAACGGGCGCTATCCTCGGACCGCTGCTCGGCGGCTACGTCCTGGCGCGCAACTACCCGATGGACCAGCTTTTCCGCATCGCGGCCATACCGCCGTTTTTCGCCATGCTGGCCGCCATCCTGCTCACCTGGCTGTGTTACCGGCGCTACGGCGGCTTTCGGTTGGGCACGCCGAGGGTTTCGACGAAGGTCGCCGGCTAGACGGTAACTTGCCTACTCGGGTGAGTACCGCGTAAACGCGCCGCCAGCCCACTGCAGCGAGTTCGGTCCCTCGGCGGCATAAACGTTACCGTCTGCGTCGACCGCCACACCTTCACCAGCGGTGCCCTGGTAGACGCGCGACTCGCGTTCGAACGGTGGGATGAAGCCAACGATGCGGTCCTCATCAACCGGGCCGATGCGAACGCCGTTGAGCCAGCCCGGATGATTGGTGGGGCCCGATTCGGAATCGATGGCGTAGACCATGTCGTCTTTGGTAATGAACAGACCGCTGATCCGTCCGTACATGTAACGCGATTCCAGGTAGTTGCCGTCCTGGTCGAAGATCTCGATGCGGTGATTGCCGCGGTCGGCGACCCAAAGCCGCCCCATGGAATCGAAGGCCAGTGCATGCGGCGTCCTGAACTCACCGTGCCGCACGCCGAGCTGGCCCCATTCCTTGATGAGCTCGCCCTCCGGGCTGAACTTGAGAATGCGCGCCGTCCACCCGGCCTCCATGCCTTCACGGATAGCCGCCATGGTCGTCATGCCCTGTCCCGCATGGCCATCGGCAACGAAGATGCTGCCGTCCGGCGCCGTGATGACATCATTGGGCTGATTGAACTGGTTTGGCCCCTTGCCGGGTATGCCTGGCGTGCCGAGGCTCATGAGCAGCTCGCCCTCCGGGCTGAACTTGTGAACTTGGTGGCCCTTGGTCAGCTCCTTGTTGCCGACAAAGTCCGTTACCCAAACGTTACCTTCGGCATCAACATGCAACCCATGCGGTGTGACCATGACACCGCTGCCGAAGTTAGCCAGCACCTCACCGGTGTGACGATCAAACTTGAAGATTGGGTCCACGGGGTTGTTGTCGCAGTTCACCGGAACGCCGCCGCCGAAGTTGCTCGCGCCGCAGCGCTCATAGGCCCAGACATGGCCGTCGATCGGATCGATCTCGATGCCGGCCGTTGAGCCCCACTGCCGACCGTCCGGCAGTTCGCCCCAGTTTGTTGTTACTTCGGGCGTGGGATTGGGGATGCCCTCGCCGGTAATCGGATTGCCTGCCGGCATCTGTGCCAGCGCGGTGCTGCTGGCGACAGCCAGGGTCGCAGCTACGGTCAGTCTAAAGTGTGCCTGGTGTGAGCGTGTCATGGTCATACCTCGCTTTCGTTATGCCCCGCGTTGCCAGCAAGCGACCCGGCTTTCCTCAGGCCCACTACGATGGCGAACGCGCCTCCCACCATTGATCATAGCCGAGCGTCGTGTGGCCCCGGGCGCGGAGATTGCGAGTCGTAACAGGTCGTCAGTCTCTCAGCTCTGGCGGCAGCGGGTTCTCGTCGCTTGCCCTTTGCCACAGCGTGCTAAGAATCCACCAGCGATCGTTATGCTGGACGAGTTGGAAGAACGTGACGCCGCGAGCGCGGAAATCGGTGTTGCTCCAGGCGTCGCTGATGCCGTAGCTGCTCATGACGTTGGCCATGTTGCCGAACGACTGCGTCACGCGGCCGATCTCCTGCTCGTAGAAGTCTTCGGAGATGGTCAGGAAGCGCTCGCTCCGCAGATAGTCTTCGGCCAGCTGGTGGGTCGGAGCATCGCCCTCGAGTCCGATACTGATCTTGCCACCCTCGATGAACAGACTGAGCATTCGTTCGCCATCGCGTTGGCCGGGCGGGCCTGAGACGCTTTCGTAGTAGGCGTCCATCAGCGCATCGATGGTCTTCACGTCATCCGGGTTGGCGCTCGATTCCTGCGCGAGGCAAGCGCCCAGAAGGACCAGGTTCAGGATGAATACGAATAATGGTCTGAGCATTGATTTATCCTTCGATATTGGGAACCATGCGCGCACGGTCGCTGCATCGACATACCCTACGTCGCCGGCGTCAGGATAGCGACTCGCCGTGACCGCTCCGGCTCTGATCGACCGGAGCCGGGGTTCTCCAGCCACATAAATTGACACGGACGACAGATGGACCTGATTGTCTTTGATCTCGATGGCACGCTGCTCAATCGGGAATCACGAATATCCGCTTTCACCGCCGAAACGCTGAAACTGCTCGAGAAGCAGGAGATAGCCTACACGGTGGCGACGGGGCGAACCCGAAACGGTGCGCGCACGGTCCTTGAAGGGCACCGCTTTCCCCTGCCGCAGGCCTATAAGAACGGTGTCGTCATCTGGCACCCGGAAGCCGAGAACTACACGAGCGTCGCGCTGCTCACACCGGATGAACTGCATGCTGTCGTCGCCGCCTGCGAAGCGAACGGTCTGACGCCGTTTGTCTTCACCCTGGACACCGAGGGCCACAGCCGCGTTTATCACACGCCCGTTACGAGCAAGGTGGAACAAGGGCTGCTCGAGAGTATTGGTATCGACGAGCGCCTGACCGCCCACGACCTGTCCGAGCTGCCGGAAGACGCCGAGGTTACCCACATCAACGCCGTGGGAGCGCCCGACCCGGTGCTCGCGGTCTACCACGCCGTGGAGTCCGAGTCGCATCTTGTCGCTTACACCGGGGTGGCACTTGAAGGGCATGAATGGCGGTGGCTGGACGTGCATCACAGCGATGCCAGCAAGGGCGGCGCCATCGTCACCCTCAAAGAGCTCGCCGGTCTCGAACGATTGCTGGTATTCGGTGACAGTGACAACGATCTCAGCATGTTCGCCGCTGCCGACGAGAGCTTCGCGCCATCCAATGCCAACGAACGCATCCGGTCGAACGCGACCGAAGTGATCGGGCATCACGATGAAGACGGGGTTGCGAAGTACCTGCGCGAACGTTTCGACCTGCGCTAATATCGCCGCCGACTCAGTAGCGCAGCGGCCACTCCGCATCGCGCAGGACACCGTAGCGACGCTGCAGACGTTCGAGCTCTCCGTTCTGGCGCAGCACGTCGAGGGCACGGTTGATACGCTCGAGGCGCGCCTCGTCGCGGCGATCCATAACAAAGCCGTATCGCTCCAGTGCGACCGGCTCCGGGAGTACGGCGAGGGTGCCGTGCGAACCGCGTGCCGCCGCTACGGCATCAAATTCATCGACAATCCAGGCATCAATCCGGCGACTCGACAGCGCATCCGGTCCCTCGCCGTCGGCGATCCGGAGCTGGGCGGCGGAAAGCGTTTCCAGCATCGCCGAGTAAGAGGTTCCGGCCCCCGACGCGCCGATCCGGAGCTCCGAAAGCTCTCTGACGTGCAACGGCTCGTCGAAGCCGGTGCGCACGACCGCCGCCTGGCAGGTTTCGAAGTAGGCATCCGAGAACAGGAAGCGTTGCTGCCGCTCAGCGGTGATACCTGTGGTCGCCGCTACGAGGTCATGGCTGCCATCGGACAGTCCCGTGAACAGCTGGTCATATTCAACGATCAGTAAGGCGACGTCGAATCCAGCCTGCTCAGCGACAGCGCGAGCCAGCTCGACGTCGAAGCCG
>CAZFVT010000115.1:0-9052 GCA_964522355.1 uncultured Woeseiaceae bacterium
TAATCGACCTGTCCTACGCCGCCGCGTTGAGGCTTGGCATCGTGGAGAACGGTACCGGTATGGTCCGGGTGCGGGCCATCAGCTTTGATGCTCCGCCGGTCGAGCCCCCGGCAGCTGTCGCCGCCGCAGCGCCGACGGGGACCGCGGTACCTGCGCGTGACGAGCAACCGGCGCCGGATGCCAGCGGCCACAAGATCTACGTCCAAGTAGGCGCTTTCGGCGAGCGCGCCAACGCCGAGCGCCG
The DNA here is from genome assembly GCA_964522355.1 of uncultured Woeseiaceae bacterium. Classification (GTDB taxonomy): domain Bacteria; phylum Pseudomonadota; class Gammaproteobacteria; order Steroidobacterales; family Woeseiaceae; genus JBFGFX01. The sequence continues at coordinate 245 of CAZFVT010000115.1, forward strand.
TCACCGGCTGCTGGCCCGCAGCGGTATCGACGACGCGTTCGTCTATCGCGAAGCGGACCGCTCACCGGCAATCTACCGCGTTCGAATCGGGCCACTCTCCGGCGTGGCAGATTATGACCGCGTGGTCACCGAGCTCACCGGCATCGGCATCGACGACAGCCATATCGTCACCGAATAAGGCAGGCGTCACAAACCTATCTACAGACGTTACAATAGCGTTTTCAGCTATCGAGTCTCGCCCAACATGCCCGTCGCTGCGTTTCGCTTTTTGGGTGTCCTGTCCCTGCTACTTGGCCTGCTAACACCCGCCCTGTCTACAGCTCAGGATATTCCGCTGCCCTCTCCCCCGGTTATCGGGGCGAAGAGCTACCTGGTCATTGATGCCCATACGGGCCATACCGTCGCCGGGCTCAAGCCGGACGAGCGCCTCGCACCGGCCAGCCTGACGAAGCTGATGTCGGCTTATGTCGTGTTCCGGGCCCTCGCCGATGAGCAGATCGCGCTGGACGACCAGGTAACCGTCAGCGAGAAAGCCTGGCGGACGCCGGGCTCGCGCATGTTTATTGAGGTCGGCAGCAAAGTCAGCGTTGAAGAGCTGCTGCTCGGCATGATCGTGCAGTCCGGCAACGACGCAAGCGTTGCGCTGGCCGAATACATCGGCGGGACAGAAAACGTCTTCGCCGAGATGATGACTCAGTACGCACGTTCGCTCGGCATGCACTCCAGCAACTTCCGCAACGCTACCGGACTGCCGGATGACGAGCACTATACGACCGCACGCGACATGTCGCTCGTTGCCCGGGCAATCGTCCAGGAGTTTCCCGAGTACTACAGCTGGTACTCGGTTCGCGAATACGAGTACAACGGCATCTCGCAGAAAAACCGCAACGGCCTGCTGTGGCGAGACGATAGCGTTGACGGCATGAAGACCGGTATGACCGACGATGCCGGCTATTGCCTGGTGTCATCGGCCGAGCGAAACGGCATGCGCCTGATTTCCGTCGTGCTCGGCACAGCCAGCCCGAACGCGCGCGAGACCGGCAGCCAGGCGCTCCTGAACTACGGCTTCCGTTTTTATGAGACCCGCCTTCTCTATAAGGCCGGCGAGAAGGTCGCCGACACGCGGGTCTGGAAAGCCAGCAAGGAAACGACACCGATTGGCGTTGCCGAGGATCTCTACATCACCGTACCGCGCGGCAAGTTCAACGACGTCGAATCGGTGCTGAACATGCCCGGCAAGATTCTCGCTCCGGTTGCCCAGGGCCAGCCGGTCGCAGAACTGCAGGTCAGCCTTAACGGCTCCGTCATTCTTAACGAACCGCTGCGGGCGCTGGACGAAAACCCGACCGGCAGTTTCTGGCAGCGCACGGTTGACGGTGTGCAGCTCTGGTTCGAATGACGGCGCGGCAACCCATTCTCGTGCCCGCTAATCCGGGGCTGTAGCGATGGCCGATAACGACCTGCCTGGCGGCGCAGAATCCCCGCTCGAGTTCCCCGCCGAGTTTCCGATCAAGATGATGGGCCGGGATGAACCCGCGTTTCACGACGCCGCTAGGGAGATCATCCAGCGCCACGCCGGCGACACGGCAGACGATGCCTGGCGCCAGGCACTCAGCAAGAACGCGAACTACGTCTCCGTCACGGTGACGATTACCGCCACCAGGCAGGAGCAGCTGGACAACATCTACCGGGAGCTGTCGGCGCACGAAGAAATCCTGGTGGCGCTGTGAGCGCCGTTCGGGTTGACCGAGCGCCGGATCCAGCCGCGGCAGAGATTCGGATTCGCCACCTGGGGCGAAGCGATTACGAACCTACCTGGCGGCGGATGCAGCAGTTCACCGCCGAGCGTGACGAACATACCGTGGACGAAATATGGTTCACCGAGCACCCACCGGTATTCACCATGGGCATGAACGCGGCGCCTGAACACCTGCTGGCACCGGGCGACATCGAGGTGGTGAACGTCGATCGCGGCGGCCAGGTCACCTATCACGGGCCGGGGCAGCTTATGATCTACCCGCTCGTCGCTTTACGGCGCGCCGGGCTCGGCGTGCGCGATATCGTCACCGCGCTCGAACAGGCGGTGATAGCGCTCCTCGCCGACCATGGCGTTAGCGCAATCTGCCGGAAGAATGCTCCGGGCGTTTATGTGGAGGAGCGCAAAGTTGCAAGCGTCGGCCTGCGCGTTCGGCGCGGCGCGTCGTTTCACGGCATGGCGCTGAATATCGACATGGACCTCGAGCCGTTCCAGCGGATCAACCCCTGTGGCTACGAGGGACTTGAAGTTACCGACCTGAGACGACTGGGGATCAAGGATTCGCCTGAGCAATTGCGCGACGCATTGCAGGAACATTTGCTCGAGGCCCTGGGAATGGCCCATCGCAAACGGGTCCTCGCCTCAGACTAACTCACTATCCAGCTGGGCCAGCCGCTCCGGCGTACCAACATCGGTCCACGCACCTCGATACACCTCGCCCGTCAATAGACCTCTATCCGCCGCTGCAAACAGCAGGGGCGCCAGCGAAAAACGCCCGGGTTCCTGATCGTCGACAAACGCGGGCCGGTACAGGGCAATGCCGGCGAAGGTATAGGCCGGGGCATCGCCCCGCCGGATTTTTCCGTCAACCAGGTCGAAGTCGCCCTGCGCTTTGTAGTCCGGCGTCGGCACCAGGATCAGATGGCCGAGCGTATCGTCATCGAGGCTGACGTTGGGCAGCGGCAGATCGCAGTAGATGTCGCCATTCAGCACCCAGAAGGGCTCATGGCCCAGCATCGGCAACGCGCGCCGAATGCCACCGCCGGTTTCAAGAATCTCGTCGTACTCGGGACTGTAGCTGACAGCAAGCCCGAACTGACTGCCCGAACCTACCTTGTCGACGATCTGCTCGCCGTGCCAGCCGAGATTGATGACAACTTTTTCGACGCCCGCATCGGCGAGGCGGCGGAGATGGCGCTCCAGCAGCGTCTCGCCGCCCGGTGCGACCAGCGGCTTTGGCAGTTTGTCCGTTATCGGCCGGAGGCGCTCTCCCCGCCCGGCCGCAAGAATCATCGCGTTCACGGCCCGGCCTCGACGAGCGCCGGAAGGACTCGTTGCTCAACGAACTCGCGGAGCCAATCGATCTCAGGGCAGATCGATCGGGCGTTCACGATGTAGTCCAGCGCCACCGGCACGTCCTGCAGGTAGCGCGATTTGCCGTCGCGATGATTGAGTCGCGCAAAAATACCGGCCGCCTTCAGATGCCGCTGAATGCCCATCAGCTCCAGCTCGTCGCGGAATCGATCGCTGTTGGAAATGCGCAGGTCGCCGGTTTGGCCTTCGATGAATCGCTCTATGCCGCGTTCAATGTCGGCGGGATCGAGGCGGTAGTAGCAGTCTTTCAGCAGGGACACGAGATCGTAGGTCTGCGGTCCGTACACAGCGTCCTGAAAATCGATGATGCCCGGATTCATCTCCGGGCGAACCATGAGATTGCGGGAATGATAATCGCGGTGGACGAACACCTGCTGTTGCTCGAGCGCATTGGCCACCAGCCGGTCGCAGGCTTCTGCCCAGCGTTGCTCTTCAGTGTCGGTGAAGCGAAGGCCGAGGTGTTTCTCGCACAGCCAGTCATGAAACAGGCCAAGCTCGCGACGAAGCAAGGCCTCGTCATAGGGAGGCAAATCCGCGCAGTGTTCGACGCCGCGTTGTTGCAGCATCACCAGGGCATCAATCGCATCGTCATACAGCGCATTCAGGCGACCCGGGGAATCTTGAATTTGACCAAGGTAGGTGGTGTCTCCCAGGTCGGCCATGAGCAGAAAGCCCCGCTCGAGGTCTGCACGCAGAATCTCGGGCGCGTTCAACGACATATCGCGAAGACGGCCGGCGATATCGACAAACGGCCGGCAATCCTCCATAGGCGGCGGCGCGTCCATCGCAATCCAGCTCTTGCCGTCAGCGCGAACGCGAAAATAGCGCCGAAAACTGGCATCGTCCGAGGCGGTTTCCAGCGTCGCCCTCCGGGTTTCCTCGCTGTCAACGATCCACTGGCGAAGTAACGCCAGGCGTTCGTCGCCGGGGGCATCGATCAACGTGTCCTGATGCACAAAATTTTCCTGAGGCGCCGCTTGTTTTGCCGCGCGGGTTAGACTTCTGACACCGGATGTCGCCGACCGTCGTCGGACGCGGCCGTTCAAGGCAGTCTTGCTGCACCTGGACGGACCGACCCCGATGTTGCCGCACCGGGCGCCGCTTCATTGCCGGTCCGGGATTTGTGTGCGAAGGTAGCAAATCGCAATACCTGAATAAATCTTTTCGGCATAACGTGCTGATCGAATTCTGAAAACCCAGCTAATCCCTTGCCTAGCTCTACCCCTCCAATAGCCGGTCTGACAGCGCTCGCCGCGGGCCTTGCCCTGGCGCTCTTTACGAGTTCTGCTCGCGCGCAGTCCAACGGTGTCTGCCGCGCCCCGACGATCAGCGGCTTCGACGAAGGCGCGATGTTTGACGAGGGCGATGATGCCGACAACCTGGCAATCACCTTTGAAGCCGGCAGTATCGAGGCACAGGTTGGCGACTCACCGAGCGCTTCAATGAGCGGCGGGGTGCTGTTGCGGCGCGGGCAGCGGCTGGCAGGTGCGGACTCGGCTAGTTATGAGCCGCTGACTCAGACGGTATTGCTGTCCGGCGATGTGCGTTATCGCGATCCCGTCACCGAGGTAACGAGCGAGCAGGCAACCTTCTCCTATTCGACCGGCCGCATTCTCTTCCAGGGCGCTGAGTTTCAGCTCGGCGCGGGCGGCTCACGCGGTGCGGCGCAGCAGATTCTCGTCTCTCAGGAAGGGACAATCGGACTGTCCGACGTTGAATACACGACCTGTCCTCCGGGATCGAATGACTGGCTTCTTGAGGCGGCGGACATTGAACTCGATACGAACTCGGGAGTCGGTTCGGCGAAGAACGTGAAGCTTCGCTTCCAGGGCGTGCCGTTCCTGTATGCGCCAAGACTGTCGTTTCCCCTGGGCGATGCGAGAAAGACCGGTTTTCTCGCGCCCGAGATCGGCAGTGCACAGCGGACGGGCAACGAGGTTCGCGTGCCGTTCTACTGGAACATCGCGCCCAACTACGACGCGACGATTACGCCCCGCCTGCTCACCAGTCGCGGCCTTCAGCTGGCGACCGAGTTTCGCTACCTGACGGAGAAAAACGATGGCGTCGCCACCGTTGAGTACCTGCCGAGCGACGACCAGTTCAACGACACCCGAAGCCTTCTGCAGTACAACCATCGAACGGAGTTCGACAACGGGCTGCGCAACCTGATCGACTTCACGGAAGTCTCGGACTCGCGCTATTTCGAGGATCTTCGCGGCAGCCTGGGCGCGGCGACGATTACCCACCTGAACCGCAGCCTGCTGTTCGACCGCTATTCCCGATACTGGACGTTCTTCGCGCGCTTCCAGGACTACCAGACCATTGACGACGCGATCGTGCCGGAAGATGAGCCCTATCGCCGCCTGCCGCAGATCCGATTATCCGCCACGGCGCCCTGGTCGCCCTACGGCTTTAGCGCCGCGTTCGACGGCGAGCTCGTTAACTTCGATCGCGACGTTGGCGTTACCGGCTGGCGACTGGACCTGCAGCCCAAGATTGGCTGGAGCATCGAACGGCCCGGCTGGTTCATTCGTCCCGAGGTCGTCTATCAGCACACGCAGTACGAACTCGACAACACCGATCCGGGCCAGGCGGCGGAACAGTCGCGAAGCTTGCCCGTCTCCAGCATCGACGTCGGCATGAACTTCGAACGGATCATCGGCGGCGGCCGAATTCAGACCTTTGAGCCGCGCGTGCTATACGTTCACGTCCCTTACCGGGATCAGGACAGCCTGCCGGTCTTCGACACCATCGTGCCCGACCTTAACCTCGTGCAGCTATTTCGCAAGAACCGCTTCCTGGGTATCGACCGAATCGCCGATACCGACCAGCTCAGCCTCGGCGTCGTCTCCCGCATACTGGACGGCGCCAGCGGCGAGGAAATCATGACGGTCACCGTGGGCCAGACCCGCTACCTCAGCGCCCAGGGGGTGACGTTGCCGGATGACGAGTTTGCCAACCTGACGTCCTCGGACTATGTGCTGGAGCTTCGCTTCCCCCTGTTCGAAAACTTCAGCTTCGACGTCGGCCATCAGTGGGGAGACGGCGAACGCGGCACGACCAAGTCCGAAGCGAGGCTGCAGTATCGTCCATCCGAAAACCGCATCCTCAACTTCGCCTACCGCTTTCGAACCGGCTCTCTCGAACAGGCAGACGTTTCGTGGTCGTGGCCTCTCGGACAGACCTGGAATTTTGTCGGCCGCTACAACTATTCGCTGCGTGATGAGGAGGTGCTTGAGCAGTTCTACGGCCTCGAGTACGAGAGCTGCTGCTGGGCACTCCGCCTCGTGACCCGGCAATACGTATCGACACGCGAAGGGAACCAGGACTCCTCGATTGGTCTACAACTGGTATTGAAGGGTATGGCCAGCGTCGGCACCAGTGCAGACCGCATACTCGAACGTGGTATTCTTGGCTACTCACGCGATTTTGACTAAGTTTTTATGAACAAATTCAGATATTTACTGACATTCTTGGCAATATCGCCGGCGCTCAACGCGCAGACGGTCGGGCCGAGCATGGACAACCTCTCCGAGACCGGAGAAATGCTTGATGGCATCGCGGCGATCGTCAACGAGGGCGTCGTTCTGAAGAGCCAGGTCAATCAGCAGATTGAGGCGATTACCCAGCGGGCCCGGGCCCAGGGTATGCAACTGCCGCCGCGGGACGTGCTGCTCGAGCAGATCCTCGAACAGCTGATCGTCGAGGAAATCCAGAAGCAGCGGGCCGCACGAATCGGCATCCAGATTTCCGACCAGATGCTGAACACCGCGCTGGCAAACCTTGCCGCGACCAACGGCATCCCGTTCGAGCAGCTGCCGCAGACCCTGGCCGCCGAAGGGATCGACTACGGCATGTACCGCAACGAAATGCGCAACCAGCTGCTGCTCGACCAGCTGCGCCAGATCGACGTGGTGCGCCGAATTTCCGTCGCGCCGCGCGAGATCGAGATGTGCATCGACGACCTCGAGGGTAACGTCGTCGGCAACTCCGACTACCGCCTGTCGCACATCCTGATTTCCGTGCCCGAGTCGGCCACCGCGGACGACTTCAGCGAGGCCGAGCAGGAAGCCTATGAGGTCTACCAGCAAATCGCGGACGGAGCGGATTTCGCGGCCATGGCCATTCAGCACTCCGACAGTCAGACGGCGCTGCAGGGCGGCGCGCTTGAGTGGCGCAAAGGCGACCAGCTGCCAACCCTGTTTGCCGATGTCGTCGGCGGCCTGACGACCGGCGACGTTTCGGAACCGATACGCGCCGTCAGCGGTTACCACATCGTCAAGATTGACGACATGCGCGGCGTTGCTCAGAAAAGCACGGTCGACCAGATCCGCGTCCGGCACATCCTGGTATCACCGAACGAAATCATCGACAACGAAACTGCCCGCCAGAAGGTCAACGACGCGCGCAAACAGATTCTCGATGGTGAAGACTTCGGTGAGATTGCCAAGTTGGTGTCCGACGATCCCGGCTCCAAGAATGACGGTGGCGACACCGGCTGGACGGGCCCGGGAACTTTTGTACCGGAGTTTGACGAGGTAGCGAACTCGATTGACATCGGCGTCGTCTCGGAACCGTTCCGCACCCAGTTTGGCTGGCATATCCTGGAAGTGACGGACCGGCGGACCTACGACAATACCGAAGAGGTCAAGCAGCAGAACTGCGTGGCGCGGATCCGAAACGGCAAGCTTGCCAACGAGTCAGAGCTCTGGGTCCGACGTATTCGTGACGAAGCATTCGTCGAGAAGCGCATCGGCGAAAACGAAGGTGCTGACTGACGCAACGCGGCGGCCGTTCGGCTGTCGTGTTCAGGACTGATCATGTCCCCGGCTCAACTCGTACTGACGGCAGGTGAGCCCGCGGGCATCGGCCCTGACCTCTGCATCGCAATGGCGTCATTACCGCTTCGCGATCGCCTGCGGATCATCGCCGATCCGCTGACTCTCGAGGCCAGGGCGGCAGCGCTGGGCCAGCCGCTCACGATTGTTGAATGTGCTGCAGACGACGCGAACGGCAGCAACCCTCTGCCGGCCGGCAGCCTGCGAGTCATCCCTCAGCCCATGCCGAAACCCGAAGTACTGGGCACACCCGATCCGGCCAACGCCGCTGCCCTGCTCGACGGTCTGCGGCTCGCCGTAAAGGGCTGCCTGGACGGACGGTTTTCGGGCATGGTCACCGCACCGCTGCAGAAGAGCGCGATTTGCGATGCCGGTATCGCCTTCACCGGCCACACCGAATTTCTCGCCGAACAAACCGGGGCCGACCTTCCGGTCATGCTCCTGGTCGGCGGAGAGCTTCGTGTAGCGCTGGCCAGCACCCACATGCCGCTATCCGCCGTCCCCGCCTATCTCACCGCCGATCGACTAACGGCCGTGCTCGACGTCCTGCACGCCGACCTGGTTCGGCAGTTCGGCATCGAAGACCCGGAAATTGTGGTTCTCGGACTCAACCCGCATGCGGGTGAGGGTGGTCATCTCGGCCACGAAGACGACGCGGTGATCCGACCGGTTGTCGAACAGATGCGTGACCGCGGACGGCGCATCCGCGGCCCGATACCGGCGGACACAGCGTTCACGCCAGCCGGTGGCGGTGCAGATGCCTATCTCGCGATGTACCACGACCAGGGCCTGCCGGTGCTGAAGTACGCGAGCTTCGGCAAGGCAATCAACGTTACCCTG
>CAZFVT010000116.1:0-9050 GCA_964522355.1 uncultured Woeseiaceae bacterium
CAGGGCGACACCTGGCTCGCCCGCGCCGCTCTCGGCACCTGGAGTGCTGCCGGCCATGATGACCTGCTGCAGGGTGCTCTCCAGACCCTGGATACGCTCGTCGAGATCCGCATACAGCGCTCGCTGCCGTTCACCCGAGCCGCTCTGATCGTACTCCAGCTGATCCAGCCTTCCCTGCTGAGAAGCCGTCTGTCGCTGCATCTCATCCATCTGCAGGGTTAGCTCAACGAGGCTACCGTTGGCCAGAATGCGCTCGATGGCATCAAGGCGCCGTTCGAGATTCTGCATCTGCAGAACCATGGGATCCTCGTCGGCGGGCATCGTTGTACAGCCCGTTGCCAGCAGCGTGATGCATGCGAGAAGCGCAAGTTTGGTGATGTGGGAATGCTGCACGTCAGTATCCAGAGCTCAATCTCGTGTTCTAGTCTGTGTAGACAATTTCGACGCGCCGATTCATGGCATACGCCTGCTCATCACTGCCCATCGATGCGGGTCGTTCCTCACCGAAGCTGACCGTAGAGATCTGCGACGCACTGGCGCCCTGAATGAGCAGCATTCGTCGCACGGCCTGTGACCGCCGTTCGCCAAGCCCGATGTTGTACTCCCGGGATCCCCGCTCGTCAGCGTGGCCCTCGAGCCGCATGCGCAGCCGTGAATTGTTAGCGAGCTGCTGCGCATGGCGCGCCAGGAGGTCGCCGTACTCGGCGCGAAGCTCCGACTGGTCGAAATCGAAATAGATGATCGTGGTCAGTTCATCGTCGACCAGATCCTCGTCAAAGAACTCACCGCCGCCTGCGGAACCGTCGTCATAGCCCGATGAACTTGCGCCCATGCCGTCATCCATGGCGTCCATGGCACCCTCGGTCGGCTCCGGATCGGGAATGTCATTGCTCGCGCAGGCTGTCAGCCCGAGCATCCCTAGCGTCAAGAAAAGCGCGAGCAGCTGTCTGGTCGTGGTCATCGTCAGGTTCCTTACAATCGTGTTGCCAAGCGAGTCGATATTCTATTTTGCAGTCAGGTAGTTACAAATACTTTTAGATTCTTTTTGCGAGCAATGCAACGTTAGTAGCGCGGAAAGGGTGACCACACCGGCTCACGTACGTCGCCAGCGCCTGAGGCAAGGCGCTGTCGCACGAGGCCATCGGCCGAGACCGTCTCGAGCACGCCGTTGCGGGTCTCCCGGGTCGCGTAGATCAGTGAGTCACTGTTTGGCGCAAAACTCGGCGACTCGTCCTGGCGACCCGCCGAAAGCACCAGGAGCTGGCGCGAGTCCATGTCCATGACCGCAATGCGGTAGTTGCCGCTGTCCAGATGCACCAGCGCGAGCTTCTTGCCGTCCGGCGATAGCCGTGGCCTGGCATTATAGCTGCCTTCAAAGGTCACCCGTTCCGGGGTGCCTCCCGCTGTTGGTACGCGATACACCTGCGGTCCACCGCTGCGATCAGAGGTGAAGTAAATGTAGCGCCCGTCCGGTGACCAGGAACCCTCGGTATCAATGGCCCGATGCGTCGTCAGGCGCGTCAGCTCACGGCTTGCGATATCCAGTATGTGAATGTCGAGGTTGCCATCGGCGCCTCCCAGCGTGAGGACCAGCTTGCGACCGTCAGGCGAAAACGCCGGTGCCCCGTTGATGCCAGGCCGGCTGGAAACCTTCAGCCGATTCCCGCTGCGCAGGGTCTGGACGAAGATCGACGACACGTCGTCCTCGAAGGACACATAGGCAATCTGCCGCGAATCCGGCGACCACGCCGGAGACATGATCGGGTCCGGCGACTCCATGATCTTGCGCTCGTTCTCGCCGTCGACGTCGGCAACGATGAGTGAGTAAAGACGGCTATCGCCCTGTCCGTCGGCGGTCACGTAGGCCACCTTGGTCCCGAAGACGCCGGCAATCCCGGTCAATTCTTCGTAAATCATGTCGGCGAGGCGGTGAGCCGCGATTCGCATGGTGCCGCGGCTTGCCGGCATTCGGTAGCCGACCAGCTGTCGACCCGCAAACACGTCAAACAGCTGGAACTGCAGGCTGTAGGCATTCGCCCCGGTCTGCGTGACCTTGCCGATCACCAGCGCTTCGGTACCGATGATGGACCAGTCGTCAAAATCGACGTCAACCCCGGAGGTCGGCGTCTGCAGCATGTTGTTGCGATCGAGCGGCTCAAAGCGCCCACTGCGCTGCAGGTCCGACGCAATCACCGCGGCAATATCGAGCGGCGCAGCCGCGCCCTCTCCCTCGAAGCCGAACGGCACGACCGCGACGGGCGTCTGCTTGGCCATGCCCTGGGTGATACGAATGGTCAGCTGCGCGTTCGCAGTGCCGGCAGCAAGTACGAGCAGAAGGAACACGGTCCGGGCAATCAGTCGATGCATTATTCTTCCTGTCAGGCGTAAGACGGCTATTGTGTCGGTTCAAAAACGAATCGCAAGTTTCGTTCAAACAGGCTCGGGTTGGCGGGCAGCGGCAGCGGCGACGCCTTTTCGACGGCGTTCTTGACTGAGCGGCGCACGGCATCATCGCCATTGCAGCTTTCAACCACGACGCTGGTCACGGTGCCGTCCGGCAGCTGCCGCACCGAAACCTCACAGCGCGTGCTCGCCGTAGCGCTCGGCGGGCGCACCCAATTGCGCTGAATCCTCTGCTGTAACGCAAAGCTGTAGCGCTCGAGGTCACCTGCGTTCATCGCGTTCAGCCGTTCCTGTTCGGCGGCCAGCTCGCGATCCAGCTGTGCCTGCCGCTCCGCGGCTTCGGCTTCTCGACGGCGTCGTTCATTCTCCTGCCGCTGGCGCTCAATCTCCTCCTGGCGGCGTCGCTCGGCTTCAAGGCGGCGGCGCTCCTGCTCGGCTTCTTCGCGCCGGCGGCGTTCAGCCTCGGCTTCCCGCTGCCTTTGCCGGGCCGCCTCTTCCTCTCTCGCGATGCGCTCGCGCTCGCGGGCCAGGTCTTCCTGCCGCTTCGCTTCTTCGGCTGCGATACGAGCGAGCTCGTCCGGGTCAGGACCGGGGTCCGGTTCCGGCTCGGGCTCAGGTTCGGGCGGCGGCGGCTCGGGTTCAGGTTCGGGTTCGGGCTCCGGCGCAGGCGGCTCGGGTTCCGGCGTAACGGGTGGAATCTCGGTGACCACCGAGCCTTTAATGACCAGCGGAACCTCTGGCGTTACGCTGCGGGACCATTCCAGCGCGAACACGAGCGAGGCGCCGATTCCGCCATGCAGAATCAGGGAGTAAATGATTGCGACGATGCTGATCTGCCCGCGCACGTCCATGAGGCCCCTACTCCGGCACCGGATAGCTGTTTAACGGATCGGTGACAAAGCCCACGTTCTCGGCACCGCCCTGCTGCAGCAGCACCATCGCGCCGACCACATAGCCGTACTGGACGCGCCGGTCGGCCTTGACCAACACCGGCGTGCCGGGCTTCTCCGTAAGAATGATCCGCGTACGGTTGACGATATCCTCGGCACTTGCCGGCTCGTCTTCATTGTCGCCGACGTTGATATAGAGGTTGCCGCTTTCATCGACGCTGATCACGATCGGCGTGTTGTTGGCATTGCTCAGCGCGCCCGCTCCCGCTTTGGGCAGCTCGACTTCGATGCCGGGCGTCAGGAGCGGCGCTGTCACCATGAAAATGATTAACAAGACCAGCATCACGTCGATGTAGGGCACGACGTTAATGTCACCCATCAAGCGACGTTTTTTCACCGCTGATGCCGCCATCTCAGGCTGCCTTCCGGTTCGCGTGACGCTGGAGGATGCTTATGAACTCCTCAGCGAAACCGTCATAGCGGATTTCCAGTCGCGCAACCTTGTCGGCATAACGGTTGTAGGCAACAACCGCCGGAATTGCCGCGAACAGGCCCATCGCTGTCGCGATGAGCGCTTCGGAGATACCCGGCGCGACCGCCGCGAGCGTCGTTGTCTGCTGACCGGCGAGCTGCCGGAAAGTATTCATAATGCCGATGACGGTGCCGAACAGTCCAACGTAAGGGCTCGTCGAGCCAATCGTCGCAAGCGTCGCGAGACTCTGCTCCAGCTTGTCCACCTCGCGTAGCTGCGCCACGCGCATCGCCCGCTGGCATTCTTCAACGACCTTGCCGGGCGTGACGTCGGCCTGCCCCTTGAGTCGGCTGAATTCGCGGAAGCCCGCCTCGAAGATGCTCGCCATACCGAGACTGCCACCCTTTCGTCGGCCGGCGTCCCGATAGAGGGTATTCAGGTCGCCGCCGGACCAGAACGCCGATTCAAAATCGTCAGACGCCGCCTTGGTCTTCCGAATCAGTCCGCGCTTGCTAAAGATGATCATCCACGACATCACCGAGGCAAGTACAAGCATTGCCATGACTATCTGTACCAGCAGGCTGGCTTCCAGGATCAGGCTCAGAAGGGACATATCGGCATTCATGTTTTTTGTTCCTCGAACAATGATTCAGGTAACCGGGCGGGCTTCAGCGTATCCGCATTCAGATACGCCACCCTGACAGTACCGCGGCACGCCAGATCGCCGTCGGTAGAGTTGCGGAAGATACACTGGCGTATGACAAAGCTGGCCCGCGAGCGGTTCAACAATTCAGCGGTCACGACAAGCTCATCGTTAAATCGTGCCGGCTTGATGAACTCGGCACTCGTGTCGGCGACAACGAACAGCCGTCGCTCCTCGTTAAGCAGCACGTCCTGCTCGATACCGAGCGCGCGGATCCACTCCGTGCGGGCCCGCTCCATGAACTTGAAGTAGTTCGCGTAATAAACGAGGCCCTGGGCATCCGTATCCTCATAGTAGACTCGGACCCGCCAGTCGAAAGACGCAGCCGTCATCGCCTAGTCCTCGTCGAACAGCGGCAGGTACGGCGTCGGTTCGGATGCCGGTGGCGCGAGGCCGAAATGCAGGTATGCGTTTCGCGTCGCTACGCGACCTCGCGCCGTGCGCATCATGTAACCCTGCTGAATCAGGTAAGGCTCCAGCACGTCTTCAATGGTGCCGCGCTCCTCACCTATCGCCGCCGCGATGCTTTCAATGCCCACCGGACCGCCGTCGAACTTTTCGATGATGGTCTGCAGCAGACGTCGGTCCATGGCGTCGAAGCCGTTCGGATCCACCTCGAGCATGTCCATGGCGCTTACCGCTACGGCCTCGGTGACGCGGCCGTCGGCCTGGACTTCGGCAAAATCGCGAACCCGCCGCAGCAGCCGGTTGACGATGCGCGGCGTGCCGCGCGCCCGGCGTGCGATCTGGGACGCCCCCGATTCTTCGATGGGCAAGTTCAGGATGCCGGCGGAGCGTTCGGCAATGCCGGTTAAATCCGCCGGCGAGTAAAATTCGAGTCGCTGCACGATGCCAAAGCGATCGCGCAGCGGCGACGTCAGCAGCCCGGCTCGCGTGGTCGCACCGACCAGCGTGAATGGCGGCAGGTCGAGCTTGATGGATCGAGCCGCCGGACCTTCGCCAATCACGATATCAAGCTGGAAATCTTCCATCGCCGGGTAAAGCACTTCCTCGACGACGGGGCTGAGGCGATGAATCTCATCGACGAACAGCACGTCGTTGGGTTCGAGGTTCGTCAGGATCGCAGCCAGGTCGCCGGGGCGTTCGAGCACGGGCCCCGAGGTCTGTCGCATGTTCACGCCCATCTCGTTGGCGATGATGTGCGCCAGCGTGGTCTTGCCCAGCCCGGGTGGACCAAAAATTAATACGTGATCCAGCGCTTCGCTGCGATTGCGCGCCGCCGTGATGAAGATGTTCATCTGCTGCTGAACGCTGGGCTGGCCCCGGTAGTCGTCCAAGGTGGTTGGTCGAATGGCCCGGTCGAACACCGAGTCGTCCGACTGCGGCGCTGCGCTCGTAAGCCTGTCGTGTTCGATGCCCGCCATCTCAACTCACCGCGTTTTTCAATGCGCTGCGAATGATGTCCTCGGCCTTCATGTCGTCGGTCTCCATGCTCGACAGGAGGCGCTTGACCTCCGCGGGCTTGTAGCCAAGCGCGCACAGTGCGTCGAAGGCTTCAGCGCGGGAATCCTGGGCACCCGTCACCCGCTGCCCGTCTGCCGGCAGTGACGCGCCGGCGGTGTCGATACGATCGCGCATTTCGATGATCAGGCGCTCCGCGGTTTTCTTGCCGATCCCCGGCACCTTGACCAGCATCGCGGCGTCCTCGTGCTGCACGCAGCGGGCGAAGCCCTCGACGGTCATGCCAGAGAGAATGGCCAGCCCCATTTTGGCCCCGACACCACTGATTTTAAGCAGCGAACGAAAGAGCTGCTTTTCTTCACCGGTCGCAAAACCGTAGAGCGTTTGCGCGTCCTCGCGCACGACCATGTGAATGTGGAGAAAGACATCATTGCCCGGCTGTGAGAGTTCGAGAAACGTCGACATGGGCGTCTCGATTTCGTAACCCACTCCGGCACACTCCACGATGATGTGAGGCGCCTGCTTGGACATCAGGCGACCGCGAATGGAGCCGATCATCGCAGCCCCGCAACGCGGGAACCGGCGCCGAGCGCGCCGTCAAGACGCCGCCGCTGGCCATGGCACAGTGCTGCGGCCAAAGCGTCGGCCGCATCCGGCGACGGACTGCCGGCCAGACTCAGCAACGCCATCACCATGTGCTGCACCTGCTCTTTGCTCGCCGCACCGGTGCCGACCACCGCCTGCTTGATTTCCCGGGGGGCGTACTCGAACACTTCCAGTTCGGTCGCGAAGGTTGCACACAAGGCGGCCGAACGGGCGTGACCGAGCTTCAGTGCACTGCCGGCGTTCTTGTGCACGAAGACGCTCTCGATGGCCAGCACCTGGGGTTGGTACTCGGCGACGATCTCGCCGATCGACTCGAAAATCTGCCGCAGTCTCTGCGGAAAGTCTCCATCGGTACTGTCGACCGACCCGCTGGCCACGTAGCTGGCCCGATCGCCGGTCATATCGATAAGCCCGAAGCCTGTCAGCCGGGAACCCGGGTCAATGCCGAGAATTCTGAGCGGCTCAGTCAAGGCGGCGCTTCATCAAAGCCCGGCCAGAATCTCATCGGAGATTTCGGCGTTCGAATAGACGCTCTGGACATCATCGAGATCCTCGAGCATCTCCAGCATCTTCACCATAGATGAAGCCGCGTTGGCATCGAGTTCGGCACTGGTGGAAGCCCGCATCGTGAGTTCCGCGGCTTCCGGAGCCAGGCCAGCCTCCCGCATCGAGTCACGGACGGCCTCGAAATCCTGCGGATCGGTAAGCACCTCGATGGATTTGTCGTCATCGACGAGCACGTCCTCGGCGCCCGCCTCGATGGCCGCCTCCATCACGCTGTCCTCGTCACTACCCTCAGGATAGGTCAGAAGCCCAACATGGTTGAAAAGGTAGGACACCGAACCGTCTGCGCCGAGATTGCCGCCAAACTTGGAGAAGGCGTGGCGCACCTCTGCAACCGTCCGATTGCGGTTGTCAGTCATGCAATCGACCATAACGGCAACGCCACCCGGGCCGTAGCCCTCGTAGCGAATCTCCTGGTAGTCGTCGCCATCCTGATCGCCCGAGCCACGCTTGATGGCGCGGTCGATGTTGTCCTTGGGCATGCTCTGCCCTTTTGCCTTGTCGACGGCCAGCCGAAGACGCGGATTCGCATCCATGTCTCCACCGCCCATGCGGGCAGCAACGGTGATCTCACGAATGAGCTTGGTGAAGAGTTTGCCGCGTTTCTTGTCCTGGGCGCCTTTGCGATGCTGAATGTTCGCCCACTTACTGTGTCCCGCCATTTGCCCCGCCTGTCTCCAATATTCCCGGGATAGTCCACAGCAGGGCAAGACAGAACGCCGTCAGGCGGATCTGCATGAGATCGCCTGTCCTGACGGTGTTGGTCCCTCAAACCGACCGGCGAAAAAATCGCCCCGGGCCGGTTACCCTGCACGAATGACGCCGTATGATACCGGTTCTCGAACGGCTTCACACCACCGGAAAAAGCCACAAATGAGCGCTACAGAGCCCGAAAACTCTACGAATGGCAGCGATTTCCCCGAGGACGGGACGTTGCTGGCGGCCGCTCGGGAGCTGTCCGCTACGGCCACGGATCCGTCCGCCGGTGCGCTCCGCGAAGAGGCCGAGGACCTGTTGGCGACAGTGGCGCCGTTTCACCTCAACGGCACGCTCCAGGCGGCAGTCCTGGTCTACCCCCTGCTGCGTGACGACATCCTCGAACGTTCCCGCCTGCTGGCGGCACCTTACCTGCCGCTGCTAGAACGCGTCGACGGGCTGTTACAGCTGGGGCGCTTCTCCCTGGCCGACGACTGGCAGCCCGGCGAAGCTTTGGCAACCCAGCAGTCCGAGGCGTTGCGCAAGATGCTGCTGGCGGTTGTATCTGATCCGCGCCTTGTACTGATTCGCATCGCCGAGCAGCTACAGCGCCTGCGAAACGCGAAGTCTGCGCCCGAGCAGCAGCAGAAGCTGGCAATTGAGACCCGCGAGATCTATGCGCCGCTCGCCAGCCGGCTGGGCGTGTGGCAGTTGAAGTGGGAGCTTGAGGACCTGTCGTTCCGCTTCCTCGAACCGGACACCTATAAACGTATTGCAACCCTGCTGAACGAGAAGCGGGCCGAGCGCGAAGCCTTCATCGCGGACGTCAGCGCCACGCTCGAGACGGAGCTGGCAGCCGCGGGGGTCAAGGCAACCGTCAGCGGCCGGCCAAAACACATCTACAGCATCTGGCGAAAGATGCGGCGCAAGGGAATGGGGCTGGAAAACATCTTCGACGTCCGTGCGGTGCGGGTTTTCGTTGACGACGTTGCACAGTGCTACGCCGCGCTCGGCGTCGTGCACCATCTCTGGCCCTACCTGCCCGGCGAGTTCGATGACTACATCGCCAATCCGAAAGAGAACAACTACCAGTCGCTGCACACCGCCGTCATCGGCCCGGGCGGCAAGACGCTCGAGGTGCAGATCCGCACCGAGGACATGCATCGTCATGCCGAACTCGGCGTAGCGGCCCACTGGCGCTACAAGGAAGGTGCCGCGCCGGCCGGCGCCTTCGACCAGAACATCCGCTTCCTCAGGCAGATGCTCGAGCCCTCGGAGCGTCACAGCGATCTCC
>CAZFVT010000117.1:0-9036 GCA_964522355.1 uncultured Woeseiaceae bacterium
GTCTTCGTGAACTCGCGGCGGAGGAGGCGAAGCGCCTGTTCGCGGATCATGGGCGAGACCCCTCGGTGGCGCTCCCCGAGCGCTCGAAGGCGCTGTCGCAGGCCATCCTGCAGGTGACGGAGGCGATCGAGGAGGCGCTTGCTCAGCTCGAGCCTGAGGCGCGTGCGCCGCTGGACGACGTCGGCGGCAGCCCGCGCGCCTCACTGGCGCTCGACAAATGCAGCCGCAGTCACGCCTGGCTGAATGAGCGCGATTACGTCGACCCGGAGGACGTTCGCGCGGTAGTGCACGACTGCCTGCGGCACCGCCTGATGCTGTCTTACGAAGCACAGGGCGAGGCTGTGTCCGCCAACCAGGTGATTGATGCGCTGATCGAACAGGTTGCACTTCCCTGATCCGGCGATGACTGGCGATGGCTGACGACCCCCGCGTTCACGTCTCGCTGAGTCACCTGAGGGGGCTCGAAGGCACCGCGCGAGGCCTGAACTTCCTGCCCCGCCAGCCCTCCGCCAGCGTATTGAACGGGCGGCACGCCTCCCGGCTTCGTGGCCGCGGTCTCAACTTCGAGGAGATGCGCGACTACCTGCCCGGCGACGACGTGCGATCCATCGACTGGAAGGCAACCGCACGAACCGGCTCGCCGCACGTTCGCGTGTTTACCGAGGAGCGCGACCGCCCGGCGCTGCTGGTTGTTGATCAGCGCATGTCGATGTTTTTCGGCTCTCACCTGAACCTGAAGTCGGTAACCGCTGCTGAGGCCGCAGCGATTGCGGCGTTCCGTATTCTCGAAGCCGGTGACCGGGTCGGTGGACTGGTTTTCGATAACGAACGCCAGTCCGAATACGTGCCGCGTCGCAGCCGCCGGACCACCTACGCACTGCTCGAATCGATTGCCAGCATGAACGCCGGTCTGCACGCAGACAGGCAAGTCAATCCAGCCCCGGGTGAACTGAACGAGGTGCTTGCGCGGGTATCGCGCATCGCGCACCACGACCACCTGGTCATGGTCTTCAGCGACTTCGACGGTATGGACGCGCTCACGCGGCGGCGCCTTAGCGGCCTCGCCGCCCACAACGACGTCATCCTGTTCCTGGTTTATGACCCGCTCGCTGATGGCATTGGCGATGCGGATGCCGCGATCATCGGTGACGGCAATCTGCAGGCGCAGGTTGACCTCGCGACGCGGTCAACCCGGGAAGCTGTTGAACGCTTCACCCGCGAACGCATTGAAGCCATCCAGCGCTGGCAGCAAGAGATCAATCTGTCGGTGTTGCCGCTAAGCGCTGGCGAAGAAACGCTGCCGCAGGTTCGCCGCCTCATGGGCCAGGCGCCGGTGCCCCGCCGATGAATCGCTTCGAGGGCCTCAATCTCGTCGACCTTCTCGCGCTGCTTAACGAGATTGTGCCGCCGGAACCGGTTTCGCTTATGCCGCAAACGGCAGGCTGGTGGATTCTTGGCGGCTGGCTGTTGGCTTCGATAGTTTGCTGCGTTGCTGCCATCCGCCGGTATCGGCGAAGAAACCGCTATCGGCGTGAGGCGCTGGCCGAGCTTCAACACATTGCCGCTCGCATGGACGAGCCACAGGCAGCCGCCGACGTCGCCGCACTCCTGAAGCGCACCGCACTGGTCGCCTATCCCCGCAGCGAGGTGGCGTCCTTATACGGGTCTGATTGGGGTGGGTTTCTCGTCGACTCGTCGAACAACGACGAAGTCGTCAAAGTCGCTGCCTATGAGATAGCCCGCGCGCCCTATCAGGCAGACATAGACACGATCTGTTTCGTGCGCGCCGCAGAACGCTGGATAAAGCACCATCGTGTTTGAGTTTGCCCTGCCACTCGCCTTTCTCCTTTTGCCGTTGCCGCTACTCGCATTGTGGCTACTGCCGCCGCAGCGCGAGCGCGTTTCCGCACTGCGAGTGCCGTTCTTCGATCGGATCGTCGCAGCCGCGGGAACTGATGCCCGTGCGGGGGCCGTCGTGATGCGACGTCGCTGGATACAAAAGGCGACCGCCGTTGCCGTCTGGATCCTGCTGGTCGCCGGTCTCGCCAAACCCGAATGGATCGGTGAGCCCATCGTCCGGACGGAGGCGGCACGCGACATCATGCTGGCCGTCGACCTGTCGGCCTCCATGAGCTATCGCGACTTCCCGGACGGCAGCGGCGCGATGACCTCGCGCTTTGCCGCCGTCCAGCGGGTCGTCGATGCCTTCGTTGCGGAGCGGGAAAGCGATCGTGTCGGCCTGATCGTGTTCGGTGCCAGGGCCTATCTGCAGCTTCCCTTTACCCGTGACCTGCAAACGGCCAGCCAGCTTGTCGATCTGATGGATGTAGGTATGGCCGGGCCGCAGACCGCGCTCGGCGACGCCATTGGCCTTGCGATTCGATCGTTCGAGGAAAGCGAGGTGGAC
Organism: uncultured Woeseiaceae bacterium; assembly: GCA_964522355.1. Taxonomy (GTDB): domain Bacteria; phylum Pseudomonadota; class Gammaproteobacteria; order Steroidobacterales; family Woeseiaceae; genus JBFGFX01. Next base: position 2,408 of record CAZFVT010000117.1, read on the forward strand.
GAACGGCCGTTGATCCTGCTGACCGACGGCAACGACACCGCAAGCACGATGACGCCGATAAACACGGCCGATATTGCCGCACTAAACGGGGTACAGATTTTTACCATCGGGATTGGCAACACCGACGCCACCGGCGAGGACCGGGTTGACTTCGACGCGCTGGCAACGATCGCGGATCGCACCGGCGGCGCGTTTTTCAACGCGGAGGACGAACAGGGGTTGCTTGAGGTTTACCAACGCATCGACGCCATGAGTACCGCCGACGTTCAGACCCAGTCCTGGCGCCCAAGAACCTCACTCGTCCACTGGCCTTCCGGCGCCGCCCTGTTCCTCGTATTCCTCACCTACCTGTCGCTGCTTGCCTCGACGCGTTCGCGGAAGGCGTCATGATCGAGTTCCTGCACTTCCTGCGTCCGCTCTGGCTGCTCGCTGTTCCGGCTGCGGCCCTGCTCTGGTGGGTGATACGCCGCCGCGAGGCAAATCGAGCCCCGGTGACAACCCTGGTGGCCGAACATCTTCGCGAACCCCTGACGGTCAACCGCGACGCCGGGAACGGGCTGCGGGCGGTCGACGGCGTAGCGCTGGCCCTCATCATGACAGCACTCGCCGCCGCCGGCCCGACCTGGAGCAAGCAGCCCAGCCCCTGGTTCAGCGAGACGGCGACGCTCATCGTGGCTCTGGAGGTCAGTGATTCGATGCGCGCCAACGACCTGCTGCCGACCCGTCTCGATCGCGCGCGCTTCAAGCTGCTCGACTTGATTGCCGAACGTACCGGTTCGCGCACGGCGATTGTTGCCTATGCCGCCTCCGCCCATATCGTCGTGCCGCCGAGCAAAGACCCCCAGGTGCTCAAGACGTTTCTGGAAAGCCTCGATCCGGCCATCATGCCGGAGGGCACGACCAGCGTTGCGAACGTGCTGCCGCTCGCGAGAGACCTGATCGCCGAGGGGGCAGCCGGCGGAACGCTTCTGTTCGTCAACGACGGCTTCACGAGCGCCGATGTCGAACCGCTGGCGAACTTCGCAAACGATCCGAATGCACCGTCGATGGCCACCCTCGTTGTTGGCACGGACGAAGGCGGCGTGGCGCTGATGCCGGACGGATCGCCCGCCTTCGCGCCTGGCGGTGGGCGCATCGACACCCAAATCGACAGCCGTTTGCTCAATCGTGTTGCTGGTCAGGCGGGTATGGATATCTTTCGCACGACAACCGGCGACGGCGACATCCGCGCGCTGCTTCGGTCCATCGAATCGAACCTCAGGCAGGCGGATGACCCGGACTCACGCTGGCAGGACCAGGGCTGGTGGCTCTTGTGGCCGGCACTGCTTCTGTCGCTCGCCTGGTTCCGGCGCGGCTGGACGATGCAGTGGTAGGCGTCACCGACAAAGCGTCACGATGGCAGAGCCTGCCCCTGCAGCTCGGTGTAATTAGCATCGTGGCGGCCGGCCTGATGGTCTGGCAGACCATTCAGCTTGGCGGCTTTACGGCACTCTGGCTGACGCCCGACCAGCAGGGCCGGCTGGCGTTCGACGATCGCGAGTTCCAAAGGGCTTTCGAGCGCTTCGAGGATCCCGAGTGGAAAGGCATTGCTGCCTACTACTCTGGCCTTTACGACGACGCCGCCGACGCCTTCGGCCGCATGGGCAGCGCCACCGGCTTCTTTAATCGTGGCAACGCGTTCATGAAGAACCGCGAGTACCGGAAAGCGATTGTTGCCTTCGAGCAGGCGGTCGCCGAGGCACCGGGCTGGACGGAAGCGGAAGAGAACCTCGAGCTCGCGCGCTATGTGCTCGACTACATCGAACGCGTTCGCGAATCCTCGGATACCGGTGAAGAGGCCGGCATCGGCGCGGATGACGTGGTGTTCGACAATGAATCCGGACGGGGGACGCAGACGGAGGTAACGGAGGATACGCGGGTGGAGGCGCAGTCGGCCGAGAAGTGGATGCGCTCCGTGGACACGGACACTCGCGACTTTCTGCGCACCCGTTTCCTGCTGGAGTCGCAAAGGCGGGAAGCACCATGAAGCGGCACAGTCTTTGTCAGGCGGTCATGATTCTGCTCGCGTGTCTCGGTTGTCTGCCGGAGGCCGTCGCGCAGGATGACATGGCGCCGCGGATCTCGGTGCGAGTGACCCCCGAATCGGTCTCGGTCGGTGAACCGCTGGAGCTCGAGATCACGGTGCTCGTACCGACCTGGTTCGCGCAGCCGCCCGTCTACCCTTCCTTTGAGCTGCCCAATGCCATTGTGCGACGGCCGCCGGACAGCTCCTACCCGACCAGCCAGCGCGTGGGGCGCGACACCTGGTCGGGAATCGTTCGAAAATATCGCGTCTATCCGCTCGTCGGCGCCGACTTCGTTCTTGCCGATCGGCAGATCAAGGTCACCATGGCAAACCCGGGTAAGGACCCGGTGGTTGCGATGGAGGACATTCCCGAAATCAGGTTTAGCGCTACGGTCCCGGTCGGCGCCGAATCGCTTTCTCCTTATCTGTCCGGCACCGATCTCGAGCTCGTGCTGGACGTCATTGGCACATCCGAAGATCTCGCCGCCGGCGACGCGCTGGTCATCGAGTACCGCGCCGAACTAGACGGGTTGCCGGCCATGTTTCTGCCTTCACTCGCGCCTGACATCGGCCTGGCGGGCGTGTCGGTGTATCGCGATGAACCGTCAATAGCCGACGGACCGCCGGCAAGGCGGAGCGAGCGAGTCACCCTGGTATTCGAAGCGGGCGGCGAGTTTGCCGTACCCGGCTTCGGCCTCGATTACTGGGACACCAACGCGAGCTCCATTGGCAGCGCAGCAGCAGACGGCTTCTCTGTAAGCGTTACCGGACCGCCCCTGACGCCACCCATGGAGGCGCAGGAGCAACGCGGCTGGCAGCGACCGGCGATCATCGGGCTGGTCCTCCTGGCTACCGTGGTCATTCTCAGGCTTGCGGTGCCTGCCATCCTCCAGCGGCGACGGGCAGCCCGGGAGCGCTGGCTACACTCCGAAACATGGGCCTTCAAACAGGCAGGTGATCGCCTCCGGGCCGGGGATTCGACGGGCGCCTACCCCGCGCTGGTCGAATGGCTGAAACGCCTCGATCCGGGGGAGGACCTGCGTTCATTCGCCTACCGCTACGGCAGTGCCGAGCTCGCTGGAAACCTCGATACGCTGTCCGCGAAGCTCTACAACAACGCAAGCGCGGACGCGTCGCTGGAGCAAATTCGCCATGATCTGTCGACGGCGCGTGCCCGATACCTCGAACAGCAGGAAGAATCCCTTAGCCCGCCGCTCCCGCCGCTGAACCCGAGCGCCTGACCCGTCGGGCGCACTTGAGCGGACTGCCAGCTCCGGTAGACTCATAGACCCTCTTTGAGTCTTGCGGTGCCCACCTATGACCCTGTCGATGCATGACGTTCGAATCCGCAGACTGGCGACGTTCGCCGGCGCGCTGCTGCTCGCTGGCTGCTACACCGTCACGACGCAGAGCTTTCGGGTCAATCCTGACTCCGCCGTTGAATCGGCACAGATTTCCACGACGGCCGACTTCAGTCGCTACAACCGCCTGATGGCCGAAGACATGGGCATCTACTTCCCGACGGAGTCGCCCTCTTCGGAAGACGACATCGCGCGCATCCGGCAAATCTTCCGTACCGCATTTCTGGGCGAACTCGAAGGCTATGAAATCACCCGCGAGCCCGGCCCCGGCGCGATGGCGGTGCAGGCCTCGCTGATCGACCTGCGGCACTCAGGCGGAGAACCGCCGGCCGGTTTGCGCAGCAACATTCGCGACATGGCGAAGCCCGGCTCGCTCGTTTTCCTCATGGAGCTGAAGGACTCGCAGTCCGGCGAAATCCTCGCACGAGCGGCGGACAGCGCCGCGACGCCGGTTTTCGCCACCGGCCCCAACCCGGAGACCGACTGGCCGACGGTTGAGCGGGCCGCAGAGCGCTGGGCCGGACTTTTCCGCACCTTTCTTGACGAGAACCTTGGTCGTTGAATCACCGCGGTAACAGGCCGGCGCGACGGCTCGTTATCGTCCTCGCGGCCCTGGTCGCGACCGCGTCCTGCAGCCAGGCGCCCGATGAGCTTGTCCTGGTTACGCCTTCGACGTTTATCGATGGCGCGGTCTTAGAAGAGCTCGGCAACCGGTTCAACGACCACTCCGAAATCAAGGTTCGCCTCACGGAAGAACGCGTCGCCGGCGAGGCAGCGCTCGACATGCTCTCTTCGGGGGCAGCCGATATCGCCCTGATCAGCAACAACATGCCGTTCCGCGAAGGCGTAGAAACGATGATGCCGCTGTACCCGACGCTGCTGCATATCGCCTATCGCGACGGCATGGACGCCACCTCGCCAGGGACCTTAATTCCCGGCTCAAAGGTCTATGCGGGCATTGAAGGCTCTTCGTCCAGGTTGGTGTTTGGAAAAATGCTGGAGCGCTTCGAGATTGATCGTGAGAGCTTCAGCTTCATCGATTCGCCGAGCCGCGATATGCGTCCGGACGTCCTCGTGCTGTTCGTCCCAATCTCACCGGAAACGGTCCGTAGCAGCGGCAGCTATCGGCTGTTCTCAATGGGCGGTCCCGAAGAGATTGGGACAGGGGCGCTGATTGACGGCGCAACCCTGCTGACACCCGCTTATCGGCCGTTCGTGATCCCGGCGGGAACCTACGGCGAGATGACGCCGGGGCCAACGGTTACCATCGCCGTCGACCGCATGCTGGTCGCACGCGCGGACCTGCCCGATGCGATCGTCTACGACTTCATCAGCGAAGTGATCAGACTGCGTCCACCTATGGCTGCGAAATGGCCAGGACTTTTCGGCAACCTGAACGCCGATTACGACGTGAGCCGATCGTCGTTCAACCTTCACCCGGGATCGCAGGCTTTCCTGCAGCGCGCCGAACCGGGGTTCTACGAGCGTTACTCGGGCGTGGCAGAGGTTGCCGTCACCCTGATGATTGGCCTCGTCAGCGCCGCCTTTGGCGCGTCACGCCTCTACGATCGCTATCGGAAGAACCGCATCGATTCGTTTTGCCTGCGGGCGATTCAGCTGCGAGATTCTGTGCCCGACGAGGCCGGCATGACGGAACGGAAAGCGGCCGTGCAGAAAATCCACGAGCTGCAAACGGAAGCGTTCGAAATGCTGGCAGCGGAAAAGCTTGCTGCCGACGAGAGTTTTCAGATCTTTATCACCCTGTCGAATGACGTGATCCGGCAGATCAAGGGTGAGTTCGGCGCGGCGGTGCCGAGCCTTGAGCGGGACGAGCCAGCGGCGATCCCGCATATGCCTGCGGGATCGCCGGGGCAATAGTTCTGCCTACTGCATGCCCTGCACGGCGGCGAGGCTCATCTTCACGTTTTCCATGGGCGATACACCGCCGATCGTTTTGGCGATCTTGCCGTCCGAAGAAACGATAAAGGTCACGCGCTCGGCGAAACCGTGGCCGATCTCTTCACCGCGGGTGTCCGTGGCACCGTCGCGAGCGTCGCGAACGTCGAGCCCGTATTCGCGGGCGATAGCACCGGACTCATCCGAGGCAACGGCAAGATTGCCGGCGCAGTAGTCGGGGTCGGCCGAGAACACGTTCAGCCGATCAATGCTGTCGAGCGACACGCCGATGACGCTGGCGCCGGCCGCTTCGAACTCTTCCATGTTGACGGAGAACTCGTGCGCCTGGATGTTGCAGCCGCGCGTGTAGGCCGAGGGATAGAAGTAGACGACGACGTTGCCCTTGGACAGGGCGTCTTCCAGGGAGAAATCAAACGCCTTGCCGTCGAGCGACGCGCGCGCCTCGAACATCGGCGCGGAAGCGCCCTCTTCCAGCGCGGCCTGGGCGCCGAGAGCAAACAGGGTAACCGCGATGACGCTGAACACGGTCTTCTTCATGGTAGTAGCCTCTTTCTGGGGTGTGCGGGGGTCGGGAACCTTAATCGCAGCCGGCGGTGGATGCCACCGTTGTCCGGACGTTCGTTTCGGCTGCAGCGACAGTAATACTACCTGCCGGCAGCCGAATAAACAGCTTCCTGATTCTATTCAGGTTTCCTCAGACTCTCGATTACCTGCCGAGTTCCAGCAGTTCGGTCTCGGCCGGCCAGTAGCCCTGCGATGAACCGGACACCAGGTCCGTCAGCATCTGCCTAGCCATCGCCTCATCCCCGTCGAGCAGGTGCTTCATGGCCACGCCGAACCGCGAATTCAGGCCGCCGCGTTCGATAATGGTGTCCTCGCCAAGCGTGCCTTTGAAGAATCGGATGCCATCGTAGTAGTCGTGATTTTCGACCAGCTCCAGGCCTTCGGGGATAGCCTGAACGACGATGTCGGCTTCGGCATGCCGCCCGAGTTTCCTGAGCGCAAGGTAAGTCCAGAAGCCGGTCGCCACTCGCCGATCGTCGTGCTGCACCAGCGGCTCAACGGCAGCGCGCCGCATGCCCAGCAAGGTTGCCTCGTAATCTCCGACCGCCCAGCTTGTTTGCCCGAGGTAGTAGTGAATATTTGACCGGTAGGAGCCGAGGTACTGGTGTCTCGCGTTGATAATGCCGTCGGGTTCGAAGCTGTCGGGGATGTTTTCTACAAGTTCGGCGGCGCGGCGGTAGTCGGCAATCGCCCGATCGAACTCGCGGTTACGCGCCAGGTGG
>CAZFVT010000118.1:0-8959 GCA_964522355.1 uncultured Woeseiaceae bacterium
GTTCTCGAACGCCTGATCCGGCTTTATCAGGCAGGAGAGCTCATCGCGCTGCGCGGCAATCACGAGATCATGCTGCTGGATGCCTACGACGGCGGCCGTTGGACGCCGACCTGGCGGAGCTGCGGCGGAGAAGAGACGCTGATGTCCTATGGTGAAGAGCCCGGTGAACCAGCGCCCATCGAGCACATTCCGAAGGACCACCTGAAATTCCTCGAAGACGACCTGCTGCCGTTCTACGAGACCGAGACGCATATTTTTGTTCACGCCTTTGCCGAGCCCGGGCTGCCCATGGAGGAGCAGACCGAGGCCAGCCTTTACTGGCGAAAGTACATCGACCCGCAGCCCCACCAGTCTGGCAAGACCTGGGTATGCGGCCACTCCGCGCAGCGAAACGGCCTGCCGGCAGTGCGCAACGGCTCGATCTGCATCGATACTTACTCTTATGGGGAGGGTGGCTGGCTAACCTGCCTGGACGCGCTGAGCGGTCAGTGCTGGCAGGCGAACGAGGCGGGCGACACGCGGCAGTTTGTTCTTGGCGATGGCCCGCCGGACTAGATCAGGTCGACCACGTTCGCCGTGCGTTTGACTTCCCGGCTGTTGTGGCTCTCCTGCCAGAGCACATCGCCGCCGCCGCGGACGAACTCGCGGACTTCAATGCACAGCAGGCTGCCGTTGGAGATGAAGATGTCTTCACCCGTCAGCCACAGCACCAGGATGCTGGTACAGCTCTGATGGCTGCTGACCAGGACGTCACCGCCGTCGGCGTCGAGCGTGTCGGCAAAAGCTTCGATTTCCGCGAGCCGGGAGCCGGTCTTGAGGTAGGGCGACTCGATGATCTCACCGTGGTAGCCGAGCATGCGCCGGGCAACATAAAGGGTCTGCTTTACGCGCCGAAGCGGGCTCGAGTAGATGGCGCTTATGTTCTTCAGCTCGTCCAGCCGTAGCTTGAGGACATTCTCGACCTCGGTAACGCCTTTGGGGCTCAAATCCCGCTCCGCATCGGTGGCAGCTTCGGTTGTCATGCCGTGTCGAAGGACAAATAGTTTCATGGGATTGGTCACTGTGCTCCGGCATGTAAGGGCCAGAAATTGCGTGCGACGTCAGTATATCGCTAAAATCCGCGTTTTCCAGATTTAATCGATAAATACGCCTTTCCGGCGGGGGTACCGTGCAACTCACCAGTTGGTCCTGGCTGTTCCTGGTTGTCTACGTGGGAGCGATGATCGCCTTTGGCGTTATCGCGTCGCGGCGAATCAAGGGCGCCGATGATTTCGCCGTCGCCCGCCGTGGCTACGGACCGTTTATCCTGGCGCTGGCGTTCGCCTCGACGGCGGCAAGCGGTGCGACCTTCCTCGGCGTGCCCGGTCTGTCCTACAGCTACGGCATGTCGATTATATGGCTCGCCTTCCTCTACCCGATGGGCATCTACCTCGGCGTACTGATCTGCCAGCGGACCATTGCTCGCGAGGGTAACGAAGCCGGCTCCCGATCAATCCCCGAATACCTCGGCGAACGGTACAACTCCGAGGCGCTCCGACTCTCGGCGGCAATCTTCTCACTCATGCTGTTGTTCTACCTTGCGGGCCAGCTCGTAGGCGGTCTCGTTATGTTCGAGATCATGCTCGGCATGCCGCAGCACATCGCCCTCCTGGTAACGACGGTGGTCCTGCTTGGTTACGTAACCGTCGGCGGTGCTCACGCGGACATCCTCACGGATGGCGCGCAGGGCTTTCTCATGGTGATCCTTGCGCTCGCCATCATCGTGTTATTCCTGCTCGGGGTCGGCGCGGGCGGTTTTGACGCGCTGCTGGCAAACCTTAAAGCGCAGGACGGGCAGCTGCTTCAATGGTTCAACCCGGAGGTGCCGATCACGGCTTCACCGTGGTCGATGTTCGCGCTGGTGATCGCGCATATTCCGCTGGGGCTGCTGCCGCATATCGGCAACAAGATCTGGGCACTGAAGGACGAGAGCAGCCGCAACCGCTTCCTGGTGATGGCGCTGACGTTCGGGCTGATCCTTCCGGGCATCGCGCTCGGCGGGTTGACCGCGCGCGCCGTCGTTGGCGGCGAGCTCCTCGGCGATGGCGCCAACACCGCGTTACCGGCGATGTTTATTGCGCTCTTTCCCACCTGGCTCGCGGCCCTGCTTGGGGTGGGCGTACTGGCGGCCGTTATGTCGACGGCAGACGGTCTGGTGATCTCCACCTCGCAGGTGTTTGCCAACGACATCTACCGACGAAGCATTGCCCCGCGACGTCATCCGCATCTCTCCGAGGAGGAGCTGGACCGGAACGTGCTGAAGATCAGTCGCATCGTAACGGCCTTGGTGCTGGTCGGTTCAGCGGTGCTTGCCTGGTCCGTTATCGACATGAACATCGTGCTGCTCATCTGGTCCGGTGTGGGTGGCTTCACCGCCGCGCTCGCAGGTCCGCTGGTGCTGGGTTCGATCTGGAACGGTGTGTCGCGAAACGGTGCCCTGTGGGGGTTCTGGACCGGAGCGATCACCTTCGTGCTGATCTATACGGAAATCATCTCGGCGATGTGGCCGGCAGGCGAGAGTCTGCGAGCGGCGGGCGAGTGGTTCGCGCTGCACGCGAAGAGCCCCTATTCGGCGGCCACCATGGGAGCCATCGCCGGGGTTCTCGTGACCACCGCTATTTCACTTCGAGACGGACGACAACATGATTCCTGATGACGGCCTGAACGCCTGGTTAATGCTGGCTGCCCGATGCGCCATTGCCTCGGTGTTCCTGGTGAGCGGCATTCATAAGGGCATCTGGCACAGCAAGGCCGCCGCAGAGTTTGCGCGCGACAAGATACCGATGATTCCCCTGGTGCTGCCGACCGTGGTGTTTCTGCATCTTGCCGCGCCGATCTGCATCATCGTGGGCTGGCAAACCGAACTGGCCGCACTCGCGCTCGCGGTCTTTACCGTCGCTGCGACCCTGAAGGTTCACGCATACTGGCGGCTGCCCAAGCCGGAGCAGCTTGGCCGCAGTCGCATAACCATCAGCAACCTGTCCGTCACCGGCGGGCTGCTGCTTCTCGTGGCCGTAGGCCCGGGGCCAATTGCCATCGCTCCGTAGTCTCTCAACAAGGGATTCGCCAACCGGAAACGCCGGGCGCCGATGCCGCCCAACCAGGAAAAGCCTATGAACGACCAGAAAAACCTCGACCTTGGCCTGCTGATCTTTCGCGTATCGCTGGGTGTCGTATTCCTCGCCCACGGCTGGCTGAAGGTGTTTACCTTTGGCCTGTCACGCGCCATGCAGGTGTTCGAAGCTCACACGGTGCTGAACATCAACCTGGTGCCCGGCTGGTTCGCGCCGCCGGCGGCGGTGATCGAATGGGTGGGCGGCTTCATGCTGATTCTCGGCATCAAGCTGCGCTGGGCCACGCCGTTTCTTGGCGCCGTCGCCTTTGGCGCGGGCGCCGTTCACTTCGAGAATGGCTGGAATTACACCAGCAGACCCGACGGCGGCTGGGAGTACGGCATCTTCCTTGCCATCTGCTGCGTCACGCTCTACCTGACGGGCCCGGGTCGATACACGTTGGCGCATTTCCGCGGCCAGCAATCCTGACTTGCCGCGCGGCCAGGTCACGCGGCAGATTGGTTCGTCAGGCGATTAGCGAACGCCGACGCAGCAATGCGAGCAGGATCAATAGCGAGGCATAGCCAAGTGCGCCGCCGCCACCGCCACCGCCGCCACCACCATTGCCACCGCCACCGGGATTCGGCGGTGCAGGCTGGTTCGACGTGTTGACGGGCGGGTTCAGGCCTGCGGCGCTGTCCACCGTCGTGTCCGTCACGACGATGGCGCTGATGATGACGAAGTTATCGACGTCCGGCCTGACGCTGTCTTCAAAGTCGAGCTGGGTGTAATTGCGCAGCGGCAGCTCGTCGGTCGGGCTGCCAAAGTTGAATCTTGGCAGCGCGGCAATCGCATCGACCACCGTCATGCCATCGCCAACCACTTCGCCGAAGGCGGTGAAGCCACCGTTCTGCGCATCAAGGTTGGCGGTGTTGTTGGAGAGGTTGAAGAACCACTGTGAGGTTGCGCTGTTCGGGTCGCCGCCGAGCTTGGCCATGGCGATCGTGCCCCGCACGTTGGCAAACTCCGGCTCATTAACGACGGCAGGAAACGTTGGCACGTTGTCCAGCGGCACGGCCGTGTCAAACACAAAGCCACCGCCCTGTACGACAAAGCCCGGAACGGATCGATGAATGACGGAGCTGGTATAGCGGCCGTTGTTCACATAGTTCAGGAAATTCGCCACGGTCGCCGGCGTGGCGTTGTCGTAGAGATTGACCTCGAAGTTACCAAGGTTGGTCTGGAATTCGACGATCGTTGCGTTCGAGATCGACGGGCAAATCGTGGCGAGCAGGGCGAGAGCGGTAACCCGCTGCCCGGTAAATCGTCGTTTCATGGGTAACTCCGAGAAATCCTTGTGGTCATGCATATCGCGCCGGGGGATCTTTCGCCCAGCACGATGAGTCAGTCCTTTAGACGGGCCGGCCGCCGGAAGTTCGCTGGATCCAGGCTTGTCCCCAAATCTCAATACGGCCGGTGCCGGCAGGTTCAAGCGGCGATTGTAAAGCCATCGTCGGCAAAAACCAGCGTCGGCAGCTACCGCTACTCGTCGGCTGATCGCACCGCATGACCGCCGAACTGGTTGCGCATCATGGCGAGCAGCTTGTCTGCATAGTCCTGCTGGCCCTGGCTGGAGAATCGAGACATCAGCGCGAGACTCATGACCGGCGTCGGTATGCCCTGTTCGATGCTTTCGAGCGCTGTCCAGCGACCCTCGCCGGAGTCGGCGACAAACGGTTCGACGCCGTCGAGCTCCTGATCGGATGCCAGGACCTCAGCGGAAAGATCGAGCAGCCAGCTTCGCACCACGCTGCCGTGACGCCAGGTCTCGGCGATCTCGGCGAGATCGAGGTTGAAATCCTCGCGGCCTTTCATCAGCGCAAAGCCTTCTGCATAGGCCTGCATCATCCCGTACTCAATGCCGTTGTGGATCATCTTGACGAAGTGCCCGCTGCCGACGGGCCCTGTATGTACCCAGCCGCGGTCCTTGCCGGGTGCGAGAATCTCAATGATCGGCTGGAGTTGGGCGAACGCCTCGTCCGCGCCGCCGACCATAAGGGCGTAGCCGTTTTCGAGACCCCAAACGCCGCCGGAGACGCCGGCATCGATGTAGTGAATGCCCTTGCCGGCCAGGTCGGCGCCGCGCCGCATCGAGTCCTTGTAATAGGAGTTCGCGCCGTCGATCAGGATGTCGCCCGGCGCGAGGAGCTCGCCCAGTTCCTGAACGTAGGATTCGGTGATTTCACCGGCGGGCAGCATCAGCCAGACGAGGCGAGGCGCCTTAAGTTCGCCGACGAGGCCTTCGGTGGACTCGGCGGGAGTCAGCCCGACCTCTTCGGCCAGCGCGTCAGTGGCGCTCGTGTCGAGGTTGTAGCCCACGACCTTGACGTTCGATTGCCGCAGCCGCCGCGCCATGTTGCCGCCCATCTTGCCTAAACCAATCATCCCTATTTGCATCGTTACTTCCCGGTTCGGTTTGTTTGATTAAAGTATCTGGGCTCGACTGCGACAATTCCACCTCCCCTTGTTCGCGATCGCCGTCGTCTATAATCAGTTTCCACGATCAGATGCTCCAATGCCGAGCCAAGGAATCCCGCCATGAATAACTGGATGACCCGCACTGCAACCATCGTCCTCGCTACGCTGCTCATCGCCAACGGAGCCGCGGCACAGGAGAATCGTCGCTATATCGACCCTAGCTCTGCCGGCGACGGCGGTGCCCCGTTCAGCGGTGCCGTTCAGGTTGGCGACACGCTTTATTTGTCGGGCACGATCGGCCTCAACGACGAGGGCAAGGTTCCGGATACCGCTTCCGAGGAAGCCCGGCTTGTGCTTGAGTCGCTCAAGGGCACGCTGGAAAAGGCCGGAATGACGATGGACGACCTGGCCTACGTGACGATCTATTGCTCCGACGTCGCGCACTACCAGGCCTTCAATGATGTCTACCGGGGCTTCTTCACCGGCGAGTTTCCGGCCCGCGCCTTCATCGGCGCCGGTACCCTGCTGTTCGACGCACGATTTGAAGTTCAGGCGATTGCCGTCAAGCGCTGATGACCATGCCGCACGTCCATGCGGGCCGGCGGTTCCATGATCTCTGACGTCAATAACGATTGACGGAAAACGGAGGTTTCCATTAGCCTGATCAACGAGCGTTAAAGCGCAGCCGTCGTTCGCGATGGGGTATCGACGAACGTGTCCGGGCTGCTGACTATTCTAATAAGACAGCGGGCTCTTTGAATCCTGTGAAGATTGGCACCAGTAAGGGGCTGGATTTGCCTGTGGATGGCCGCCCGGAGGCGACCGTCACGGACGGCAATCGTGTCCGATCTGTGGCCCTGCTCGGACGCGACTATCTCGGCCTCAAACCCCGAATGCTGGTGCAGCCGGGCGACGAGGTATCCCTTGGCGATCCGCTGTTCATCGACAAGCGGGATCCGGACGTGGTCTACGCCGCGCCCGGCTCCGGCAGGGTAAGCGCCGTCAACCGTGGCGAGCGGCGCGCTCTTTTGTCCGTCGTGATCGAGATTGACGAGCAGGCTACTGACGCGTCCGCGTTTTCAGAGTTCGCCAACCGCGATGCTGCTTCCCTGAGTCTGGACGAGATTCGACAGGCGCTGCAGGGTTCCGGGCTCTGGACGGCGTTTCGAACGCGCCCTTTCAGTCGCGTGCCGCATTCGGCGTCCACACCGCGTTCCGTGTTCGTTACCGCGACGGATACCAATCCGCTTGCCGCCGATCCGAATGTCATCCTCAAAGATCGACTGGCGGCGTTCGAGGCTGGTCTCGCGATCGTATCGCAGCTCGCCGAGGGGGACACATTCCTGTGCACGGACGAGAGCTGGCCCGGTGCAAACGAATATCCGGGCGTCCGCAACGTCGCATTCACGGGCCCCCATCCGGCAGGGCTGGTCGGGACCCACATTCACCACCTCGACCCCGTAGGTGCAGACCGGACCGTGTGGCACGTTGGTTACCAGGACGTCATCGCCATTGGCATCCTGTTTTCCGAAGGTCGCCTGTCGACCGACCGGATCATTGCGCTGGGCGGCCCGTCGATTGAGAAGCCCCGGCTGGTCGAAACCCGCATCGGCGCCAGCCTCGACGAACTGATGGCCGGCGAGATCACGCCGAGCGGCGACCTGCGGGCGTCACCGCGCGTGTTGTCGGGCTCGGTACTCAGCGGCCGGCAAGCCATGACGGGTGAGGCTTATCTCGGTCGCTACCATCTCCAGGTCAGTGCTCTGCCGCCGTCGTCCGACCGTCACACCCTGAGCTGGCTGCCGTTTCGCTCCGGCGGCTTTTCCATCAGCGGCCTGTTCGCCTCTCGTCGCGGGGGCCAGCCGCGCTCGTTTACCACCCGCAGCCACGGTCGTGCCACCGCCATGCTGCCGGTTAACGCATTCGACACGCTGATACCCATGGACATCCTGCCCTCGCCCCTGCTCCGTGCGCTTCTGATCAAGGATACCGACCAGGCCCAGGCGCTCGGATGCCTTGAGCTCGATGCGGAGGACCTCGCGCTGTGTTCGTTCGTTTGCCCGGGCAAGAGCGATTACGGAGCGGTGCTTCAGGCCAACCTCGAACACATCGAGCGGGAGGGTTAAGGGGTGGGCGTTGAGACCGTGAGATCAGGCGTATGAGCTGGACCGGCGACTGGCTGCATCGAGACCGGTCGGACGGCAGCGGGCCCAGCGTGCGCCGCGGACTTGTTGAGCTAATCGACGGCTTCCTTTTCTCGCGAGCGCGGAGCACCTGCGTGGCGCCGCACGTGCGCGACAGCATGAACACCCAGCGATTTGTGAACGCTTTCGTTGTGGCCACCATTCCCTGCTGGCTGATCGGATTGTGGAACCTGGGTGAGCAGATCAACCTGGCCATGGAGATTCGTGGTCTTGCCGCAGATCCGGGCTGGCGCGGCAGCATCATCAACGCACTCGGCGTGGGTTATGACCCCTTGAGTGCGGCATCCAACCTGGTCCACGGGTTTCTCTACTTCTTGCCGCTATTCCTGATTTCGCTGGGCACCGGTTCACTGCTCGAAGCGCTATTCGCGAAGTATCGCCGCCTGCCGGTTGACGATGGCCTGCTGATGACGGCCTGGCTTTATACCCTGATGCTGCCATCCACAGCGCCGCCGCTCATTGTTGCTGCGGGCATGGCCTTTGGTCTCGTGTTCGGCAAGCTGATCTTCGGTGGCACTGGCCGTTACGTCGTCAGTCCGGCGCTGCTCGGAATCGGTTTCCTGGTGTTCTCATACTCAATGCTGCTGTTTGCGCCCGGCGCCTGGATACCCGTGCCCGGCTATGACGAACCGACGGCCGTGGAGCTTGCGATTGATGAGGGCGGCGTATCGGCACTTCTCTCCGTGAACTACACCTGGCTGCAGCTGTTTCTGGGTAATCAGCCAGGGCCGGTCGGCGTGACCTCGATACTTGGCTGTTTGCTTGGCGGCGCCTACCTGGTCGTTTGCGGTATCGCCAACTGGCGGATTATCGCCGGCTCGTTCGCCGGCATGATCGCCACAGTGCTGCTGTTCAACGCTTTCGGCCCTGCAGACGATCCCAACTTCGCGGTGCCCTGGTACTGGCACATGGTGCTCGGCGGCTGGGCCTTCGGCACCATGTTCCTGGCCACTGACCCCGTCGCTGCTGCAACAACGAATCCCGGCCGCTGGGCCTATGGTGTGTTCATTGGCGCTATCACGGTCGTGGTGCGGGTAACCAATCCTTCTTATTACGATGGCATGCTGTTTGCGATTCTCCTCGGCAGCATTTTCGCCCCGCTGTTCGACTACGTTGTGGTCGAGCGCAACATCAAACGGCGCGCGAGACGCCTGGCGGAAAGCAAGTGAATACGGAGAAGCCGGC